>CAZOEX010000282.1:0-3164 GCA_964578925.1 uncultured Gemmatimonadota bacterium
AGTTGAACGTCATGATTCCGGTGATTGCCCACAACCTGCTCGAATCGATCGAGATCCTGGCGACCGGCAGCCGCACCTTCGCCGATTCGTGCGTGTCGGGCATCGAGGCCAACGAGGCCCGACTCCGACGGAATGCCGAATCGACGGCCGCGCTCGCCACGGTGCTCGCCCCCCGGCTCGGTTACGACACGGCGGCCGAGGTCGCGAAACGATCGCTGAAGGAGGACCGGACCCTGCGCGAAGTCGTGCTGGACATGGGGCTCATGTCGGCCGATGAGCTGGACGAGGTGATCGACTTCGACGCGATGACTCGGCCGGGAGGCGGGCTGGAGTAGGCCGCGAGCGCGGTCAGGGCGCCCTGAAGCTCCCGGCCGGAGAGGTGAGCGCGTTGGCCCGCCGCCGGTCGATCGCGTAGACGATCGGATCGTCGGCCCGTCGGACCAGCGCGTCCGGGTGTCCCGGGCTGTCGGAGAAGAGCAGGGAGACGTCCGGCACGTTCCCGACGCTCTCGGCGCCGTCCTGCAGATAGAGCCTCACCTCCGCCGCCGGGTTCTCGAAATCGGCGGCGTATACGAAGGAGTCCGCCGGGAAGCCCGTCGACTCGAGATCCGCGAGGATGCGCAGGTATGCCTCGACGACCGTCGAATCGGCCGGCGCTCCGTCGACCGCCCATCCCGAGGGCGCCGAGCCCGAACGCGTAAGCACTGCGCCCGCGCGCCCGAGTCGCCGGATCTCGATGCGGCGCAACGCCGCCGTGTCGACCCGCGCGATCGTGTAGTCCCGCCAGTCCGCCTCGGTCCCGGCCAGCGGATTCATCACCCGACCCGGAAAGACGTAGGAGCGTTCTCCGTCCGGCAACCGGACGAAGCGGCCGTCGGCTCCCGAGCCTCCCACCAGGAAGTCGGCCGTCGGCGCCCCCGCCGGACCGACACGGACGCGAACGGCCGTTCCCTCGGAAAGCCCGAGCCGTTCGTGGTTCGACACGCTGCGGGAGATCAGACGGCCGGGGTGGAGCGTGTCGAGACCGCTGGCCGTGGCGGAGGCCAGCGAGTCGACGGCGGGATATCCGTTGACCGTCCAGCCCTCATCGCGGCGGTTCAGCTCGAGGACGTCGCCGTCGGGGTGGTCGATGCGCATGTACGAGACGTCCGGGCCGATGCGAGCCCCGAGATCGAGTCCCTCGCCGTCCGGCTCTCCCCCCGGGTCCTCACGCACGAGCAGAAGCGCCGCGAACATGAGCGCGGCGATTCCGAGAATCCAGGCGAGGCGACGTCCGGTCACCGCCGGTTCTCTCCCGGCGTCCACTCTCGACGCGCGAGCCGGCGTCGCCGCAGCAGACGCCAGAGTCCGACGAGGACGAAGAGAAGCGGTACGCCGGCGAGCGCGGCGTACTTGGCCGTGCTCCGCGCGGTCGTCGAGTCGTAGAGGAGTGAGGGTGGGGCCCGGCGCTTCGCTCGAATGCCGATCAGCGATTCGTCGGCGGCCAACCAGTCGACGGCGTTTCGCGCAAAGACGAGGTTTTCGCGGCTCCGTGCGATGAACCGGTTGGTCACGAGGTCGGCGTCGCCGACGAGCACGATCCGTCCGCCTCCCGTGGCGGCCGACCCGTCGGCCGTGCGGGGTAGCACGGCGGCGGCGGCCGGCCGCCGCCGCAGCTGGCTGGTATCCACCAGGCGCCGCCAGTCCAGCGTGGGTTCGAGCGGCGACTCGCTCGGCATCAGGCCCCCGAATTCCGTCGTCGCGAGGAGCGGAGTGACCGTGGTCGTGTCCGCTCCGGAGAGATCGAGCGGGCTCGGTGTCGCGAGGGATACGCCGCTGAGGCCCGCCACGATCGGGTGGCTCGACGTCGGAATCGTGATCGGGAAGGGCGGGAAGGGCCGCTGCACGGGCACGCCGCCCTGGCCGGTCACCTGGAGAGGCTGGTTCGAGCGCACGTCCACCAGCATCCCCTCGGCGACGCGCACGCCGTACGGCATCAGCAGCGAGTCGAGCCGGGGATGCGAAGCCGGTTCGGTGAGCTGTTGCTGCTCCGAGATGCTGATCTGCTGGTACATCAGGAAGAGGTTGCCGCCGCGCCCCAGGAAGCTCCGCAACGCTTCGGCGGCCCTGGCCCCGAGGGGCTCTTCCGGTCCCGCGAGCACGAGAACGCGCACCGAGTCGGGTATCGATACCGTGTCGGCGGAGAGGTCGACGGTGGTCACCGCATACGCCTCGCCGAGGTGCCGCGCGAATCCGAGCATCCCCAGGGCCCCGGCTCCCTCCTGCGGATCCTGCGGTGGCCCCCCGAGCCCCGAGGCCAGGCCGACGACGGTCCGCGTCGGGCGCACCATCGAGAGCACGGCGCTCGTCACGCGGTACTCGAGGTCCGACGCCTGCCGGACGAAGGGAATCACCTCGGAAGCGTCCGCGTACTCCAGCACCAGGCCCAGGTAGCCGACCCGCACCTGCAGTTCGCCTTCGCCCATGGTGTTGAACTCGACCGACGGGATGCCGAGTCGTTCGGCTTCCCGGGCCGCGTCGTTGTCGCCCTCCGGTCGGCGACGCAGCAGCCGGACGTCGTCGCCTCCCTCGCGGGCGAAGTCCGTCAGCAGGTCCTCGACGTCGCGGCGGACCCCCTCCGCCTGGATCGGCAACTCCTCGGAGGCGAAGAAACGGATCGTGACGACGTCGTCGAGCTCCTCCAGAACGGTCCGGGTCGGCTCCGACAGCGTGTAGGCGCCGCCCGGCGTGAGGTCCAATCGGCCGCCGATGTGCTGGCCGAGCAGGTTCGCCAGCACCGCGATGGCCACCAGCCCCGCCACGCTCGCCTGCAGCGTCCGGTAGGTCCTGCTGCGGACGTTGCGCCGCGTTCCCTGAACGACCAGGTAGGCGAGGCCGAGGAAGGCGGCGGTGACGCTGAGGAAGTAGACGACGTCCCGCAGATCGAGCACGCCGCGCGTGATGTTGTGGTAGTGGGTCAGCACGCCGAGGCGACGAGCCACGGCCGCGAGCGACGGAGGCAGCCCGATCAGCACGACCGGCAGGGTGAGGGCGATCAGCAGAAAGATGACGGCTACCGCCAGGATGAAGGCCGTGATCTGATTGCGGGTCGTGGCGGAGGCCCAGAGGCCGATCGCGACGAAGGCGGCGCAGAGCAGCAGCGTGCCGGCGTACTGGGCGATCGC
>CAZOEX010000283.1:0-3124 GCA_964578925.1 uncultured Gemmatimonadota bacterium
TATTCGCCGCCGCGTTGCTGGTCGCTCTCGTCGTCGCGCTTCTCTCCGCGCTGCAGCTCTTCATCAGCTGGCAGGCGCGCGGCTACGACGCCGCGTTCGGGGAGCTGCTGACGACCGAGCTGATCGAGTGGTCGATGTGGGCCGCCGCGGCGCCGGTGGTGCTGGCGCTCGACGGGCGGTGCGGGTTCGGCCGTTTCGGCGCGGGGCCGCGGGGCGCCATCGTCCACGTCGTCTTCGCCCTCCTGTTTCTCGCGCTCCACAACCTCGTCATGGTCTCGATCGCGCCGGACGCCGGCGCCGATTTCGCCACGTACTACTGGCAGCGGTTCGCGATCAAGCTGCCCGGCGGTGTTCTCGTCTACGGTCTCGTCCTGGGTGGGTTCTGGGTCCTGCGCCTGCTCGCCGCCTATCACCGGCGCTCCCTGGAAGGCGCCCGGCTCGAGGCGCAGCTCGCCGATGCCCGCTTCGCGAACCTGAGCTCCCGCCTGCATCCCCACTTCCTGTTCAACTCTCTCCACTCGATCGGCCACCTCGTCCGGGAAGGCGAGAGACGAAGAGCCGTCGACGCGCTGGCCGAGCTGGGAGACCTGCTGCGCCGCTCCCTCGACCGTGCCGGAGAGGCCGAGAGCACGCTGGCCGACGAGCTGGAGTTCCTCCGGCGCTACGTCCACATCCAGCATCTCCGGTTCGGCGACCGGCTCGAGGTGCGCGAGGAGGTGGCGCAGGAAGCGAAGCAGGCGCTCGTGCCGACGCTCCTGCTCCAGCCTCTGGTCGAGAACGCGATCCGGCACGGGCTGGAGCTCGACCGTGAGCCGGGTCTCGTGCTCGTGGGCGCCCGGCGTGATGACTCCCGGCTCGAGATCACGATCGCCGACAACGGAAAGGGCTTCGCCGACCAGGCGCCGGAGGGCACGTCCGACGGTGTCGGACTGCGTAGCACCCGAGATCGGCTCGCGCTCCTGTACGGCGACGAAGCGAAGCTCACCGTGGGATCCAACCCGCGCTTCAGCACCGAGATTACGATTCGGCTGCCGTTTCACACTTGAAGCATCTTCAACTGTCCGAGCCCGGCCCGTCATCTCTCCAGAGCTCGCAAGAGTGCGCGCCGATGCGCGGCCGGCGCGTCGATCCAGGCATTGTGTCCGGCGTCCGCGAGGAGCACGAACTCGACGTGCGGAAGCGGATCGAGCAGCCGGCGATGGTACTCGCCGCCGAAGCCCACGAGGTCGTGGTCTCCGTTGATCACCGTGACGGGGAAGGGAGCGTCGCGCAGCGCGGCCATGAAATCCCAGCCGTCTCCCATCGTCTTGCCGGCGGCTCGACCGGCATCCGCGCTGTAGAACACCTGCCCGCCCTTCACCTCGCGCCAACGCTCGACATGAAAGATGTTCGCGGCGGCGTACCGGATCCTCCACTTCTCCGACGCCTGGCGGTCGGAGAGGGAGTCGCCGGCCAGCCCCTCTTCCTGAATCTCGGCTTCGACGGCGTCCCGCTCGGCCCACTCCGCGAAGGCGCGCTGCTCCGATCCGTACAGCTCCGCCTCCTCGGCGGACCGCGGGGTACGGGGCACGAGAGCGTTCATCAGCACGAGCCCGGAAACCCGATCCGGGTGCTCCTGCAGGTACTTCATGGCGATCCACGTTCCCATCGAATGGCCGACGAGGGTCATCCGTTCGAGGCCCAGCTCCGCGCGCAACTGCTCGAGATCCCCCACGTGAGCGTCAGCCGAGACGAGCGTATCGGGACACGGCGAACGGAGGGATCCGCGCTGGTCGTAGAACACGAGGCGATACTCGTCGCGGAGCCCTTCGAACGCGTCGAGGAGGTAGCTGTGCTCGGCCCCGAAGCCGCCGTGCAGAATGACCAGGGGCGGTCCCTCTCCGACCTCGGTCACGTAGAGCGGACATTCACCCCCGAAGCGCAGATACCACTCGTTTCCCCCGGTCGTCGGCGACTGGGCGGTCAGCGGGGCCGTGCAGCCCAGGACCGCCGCCATGGCCGCGACGAGCGCCAGGGCCCGCGTCATTCTTCGGCCGCCGATTCGCCGAACTCGGCGAACGTCACCGCGTTTCCTCCGGCGGGCTCGCGTACGACGATCTCCGTCGCCCCGTAGAACGTCGTCCGGCGCGGCTGGACGAACTCCACCCCGGCGAGGGCCGCTTCGACCGTGTCGAGGTCGCCCACCTCGATGAACAGCAGCGCTCCGCCCATCGGCGTGTCCTCGAGCTGAGGCAGGTCGTCGGCCACGCTGGCGCGCGTCTGGTACATGACCTCCACGTCACCCTTCTTGAGACTTACGAACCCCAGCCCGTCGCCGAGGGGAACCTCGACCACGCGCTCGAAGCCCAGCCTATCCTCCCAGAACGGCAGGGCGGCCTCGATCGACTCGACGTACAGCACGGGGGTCAGCTTCTTCATCTCGGGCTCCAGGCTTCGGGTTGCAGGCATAGACGATCCTACGGCGGCCGTGAGCAGCACGACTCCACAGACGGTCGCTCCTCGAATTACGGCAGACATGCGTCCTCCTTGCGTGAATGAGAGAAGCGCTCCGCGGGATCGCCGACATCGACCGGGTCGCCAACCCCGGGAAGCATAGAATATGTCCGGCCAGCAACCGTGTCTTGAAGCCAGCCGGCATCGCAGGAGCGGGAGAAGCGAGTCCGCGACGGGGCACTCGGCCGCCCGGCGCGGGCGGCGCGGCGGCGGGACCGCGCTCCAGGATGATGTCGCCGTTGTCCGTGCGCACGCGAACCACCGCGCCCCCCTCACCGAGCCGCCCCTGGACCGTCCGGGGATGGCCTGGCGCCGGGGGGGCCTGTGCCGGACGGCCCGACACGACATCGAAGTCGGTTCGAACTACGGCGTTGTCCGTCTCGAGGTAGAGCTCGGCGTCCGCGTCCGCCGGCAGTACGATGCGGACGGAGTCGTTGCTCGTCAGGAAGGACAGCGGCGCGTGCTCGGGCATGCGCTCGACCTCGGCGAGGATCGGGCCGTTGGACGTGGCCGCGACCACTCCGCCGCGGCTACCGGAGATCAAGATGCCCCCGTTGGAGTTCTCGATCTCCAGGTTTCCGTGCATGCCCGAGATCGTCACGTCCCCCGCGTTCGAGCCCCGGACGCTGAC
>CAZOEX010000284.1:0-3120 GCA_964578925.1 uncultured Gemmatimonadota bacterium
GGCGACTTCGCCAACGGCGCCCAGGTGATCATCGACCAGTTCATCGTTGCCGCCGAGGACAAGTGGAACCGGCTCTCCGGGCTGGTGATGCTGCTGCCCCACGGCTACGAGGGCCAGGGCCCGGAGCACTCGAGCGCCCGGCTCGAACGCTTCCTCGACCTTGGCGCCGAGGAGAACATTCGGGTCGCCAACTGCACGACGCCCGCACAGTACTTCCACCTGCTGCGCCTCCAGGCGCTGCGAGACGATCGGCGCCCGCTGGTGATGATGACGCCGAAGAGCCTGCTGCGTCATCCGGCCGCGAAATCGACGCTGCTCCAGTTGTCCGAGGACGGTTTCCAACCCGTCCTCCCCGGCCTGCGCCGGACCGAGGCTGAAACGTCCGAGGCGGACGGCTTCGCGGCCGACGACGTCACGCGCCTGATCCTCTGCTCCGGGAAAGTCTTCTACGATCTCGTCGGCTCCGACGAGTGGGCGGACGCGGAGAAGATTGACGCCGCTCGGATCGAGCTCCTCTATCCCTTCCCCGATGCCGAGCTGCGGGCCGTCCTCGACGACTACCCGGAGCTGGAGGAGATCGTCTGGCTGCAGGAGGAGCCCGCCAACATGGGCGCCTGGCGCTATCTGCGCGGCCTGCTGATGGACGCCGCCGGCTCCGACGTCGACGTCCGTCTCGTGGCCCGCCCCGAGCGCGCCAGCCCGGCGGCCGGGACGGCGGCGGCACATTCGCGAGAGCAGCAGGAGCTGATCGTCTCGGCGCTCGGATGATGTGATAGCGCCGAGCGGGCGGCCGCGGGTCGACACCCTCCTTCGGCCGCTGGCGTCCCGCTGAACGGCGCGGGCCGAGGCGGCCTCCGGAGGGTGTCGACCCGCTCTACCGGGGTGTCGTGTCGGACCCTGACGGGAAGGCCCACGTGCCGTCCGGGTGGCCCCGACAGCGATCCTGCCTGACCGGGCCACCGTCGTCCTCGCACGGACATCCGGCAGGCGGATCACGCGAGCCGGCAATCCACCGCCTCCACATCGGCCACCCGACCGTGGGCGCATTCCGCGAGCGGGTCACCCGACGCCCCCCGCGAGGCGCACGGCTCCCGGAGCTCGCCTCGATGCCCGCCGTTCAGGCATCGCCAGCGAGCGGAGGGAGTCGTGCGCCGGACCGAGGGAGTCGTGCGCCGGTTCCTCGGGGAACCCGGCCCGCCCCTGACCGGTTACCTTTGACAGAGTCGCCGACCGCCGCATTCTGCGACGTGGTCTGGCGGAAACGGGATCAACGAGGGAGCAGTACGGCGAGACGATGAAAGAACGGTGTGAACGCGCGCTGGAGATCGTATGGGACGCCCGCCACGCGGAGGGTCCCGACACTCCGGAAGTGGCCGAAGCGCGCCGCCACCTGGCGGCGTGCCCGCCGTGCCGCGCGTATCTGCGCCGGGACGAGGTTCTTGCGGCTCGGCTTCGCGAGATTCGCCTGAGTCCCGCGACTCGCTGTCCGGAGAGCGTCCGCGCCAACGTCGCGCGCGAGATGGCGAACGAGGACGCCGTGACGTCCGCGATCGAAGGCTCGGCGGCGGCGGCGCGCGAGGCGGCGGCGGGCGATGTTCACGAGGGGCTCGTGGATACGTTGAAGAACAACCTGATCGACCGTCTCCAGGGACGGCGGCACCTCTGGCCTCCCTGGGTCGAGGGCGCGGCGGCCGCGGCCGCCGCGGTCGTGCTGATCGCGGGCGGGCTAGCGCTGTCGCAGCGTCTCGAGGCGGGACTTCCCAACGAGGCGTTCGTCGAGGACTTCCAGCGGACGGCCCTTCCGGAAATCGTTCGGGAGCCGGTGGCGCCCGAGGACGTGCAGACGTTTCACCAGGCCCACTTCGGCACCGACGGACCGGCGATCATGCTGGACATGCCGGTGACGAAGGTCGCCCTGTGCAAGCTCGACGGCCGGATGGGAACGATGGTGGAGTACGACTGGTCCGGCGAGCGGCTCGTCTTCTACCAGGTGCCGCGCGACGGGGCCGGGCCCAACGGAGAGATGCGAGCGACGAGAGAGGGCGAACTGAACATGGCGCGCTGGGCGGACGCCCGGTACGACTACGCGCTCGTCTCCTCGAGGCCGGGCGAGGAGATGATGGAGCTCGCGCGCCGGGCACGCACCGCACGGACCTGACGAGCCGCCGACCCACGGCGGGCCGGCCTACGGACCGTAGGTGCGCTCACCGCTGATGAGCGGTTCCTGGATCGGGAGGCGCGGCGTCAGGCTGGCGTACACCGAGTAACAGAGACCGAACAGCCCCGCGAACCCGAGCGTGATCGCGACCTCGGGCCAGCCGAAGGGAATGCCCTCCCCGTGCCAGGTCGACGGGACGACCAGCATGTACCGCTCGAGCCAGAAGCCCACCAGGAGGATCACCCCGACGAAAGACAGCCAGCGGGGATTCATCTTCGGCCGGCGCCAGAGGAGCAGGGCGAACGGGAGCATGAACACGAGCGCCATCTGCGCCCAGAGCAGGACGCCGAAGCCGCCCGCGGTCCGCTGCTCGAAGAAGATCGTCTCGCGGCCCAGGTTGCCGTACCAGATCGGCAGGAACTGCGAGAACCAGATGTACGCCCAGAAGATCGTGAAGGCGAACATCAGCTTCCCGAGGTCGTGGAACTCCCACTTGCCCCAGACGTCGTCGAGGTTGTGCCGCACCCGATAGCGGTGGGCCAGCACGGCGACGAGGCTGAGCAGGCAGAGCCAGCCGGCGAACAGATAGAGGGGACCCCAGATCAGGCTGTAGAAGTTCCGCATCAGCGACATCGTGAGGTCGTACGACACCAGGCTGAAGATGAGCGCCCACATGAGGATGAGCACGGGCGCGAGCCAGCCGAGGATGCGCTTCGACCGGGCGAGTTCCTCTTTGTCTCCGCGCCAGCCCCGGGTGCACATGCCCATGACCTTCGCGCGCCAGCCCGAGTGGTGATCGGCGATCTGCCGGGCGTCGGGCCGGAGCGACAGGCGCATGAACGCGATGGCCGTCGAGTAGAGCGCCGCGAGCAGCAGCCCGTTGCGGAGGAAGACGTCCCGGTGGTTGACCCAGTCGCGGTTCAGGTGGCCGTCGAATCCCTCGGCCATCCAGGGGAAGATGT
>CAZOEX010000285.1:0-3088 GCA_964578925.1 uncultured Gemmatimonadota bacterium
CCGGCCGCATGTTCGACAGCATGTAGAGGGCGACGTGGAAGCTCGTGCAGGCCGAGTTGACGTCGAACGCGGGCGCCTCGATCCCGAGCCCCTCGGCGATCATGCAGGCGTCGGCGGGCGACATGTAGTCGGGGCAGCTCGAGCCGGCGATGACCATACCGACGTCGTCCGGGCCGATGCCGGCGCGCTCGAGCGCCATCGTCGCCGCCCGCCGGCCCGTCTCGACATGGTCGTACTCCGCCGCCTCGACCGCCGCCGTGAGGTCCGAGTTCCGGGTCTCGCGGATGTAGTCCAGAGGCAGCACCGTGCGGCGCGTCTCGATGCCGACGCGCTCCTCGATCCACTCGTGGTTCGTCCCGATGTCGAGATCGGTGAGGAACTGGTTCGTGATCTCGTTCTCGGGGTGGAAGTGGCCGAGTCCATGCAAGTAGAGGCTCATCGTGAGAGCCCCGAGATCCGCTCGCCGCCGTCGGCCCGTACGATGGCGCCGTTGATCCAGGCCGCCTCGGGCAGGGAGAGCAGGTAGATCACGTCGGCCACGTCCTCCGGCCTGGTGAGGCGCCCGAAGGGATTCCGCGTCCGGGCCTGCGCCACGAGATTGGTGCTTCCCGGGATGGCCCGGAGGGCCGGCGTATCCGTCACGCCGGCCTGCACGATGTTCGAACGGATGCCCTCGTGGGCCATCTCCACCGCGATGGCGCGCGAGATCGACTCGAGGGCGACTTTGGCGGCCGCCACGGCCGCGTAGCCTTTCCACGCGACCTCGTTGCCCTCGCTGGTCATCCCCAGCACCCGCGCGTCGGCGGCGAACAGCCCGCGGTCGCGCAACTCGCGGGTCCAGGTCAACAGGCTCGTGCCCATGGCGTAGATCGTCCGCGCGACGTCGGAGTCCTCGAGGAAGCGCTCGTTCGAGTACTCCGGGGCCGAGGCGATCCCCTCGACCCCGTCCACGCCGTCCTCGAAGAGCTCGTCGGCCGCTTCGCGGAGCGTCTCGTGGTCGATTCCGAGCCGTTCGGCCAGTCGCTCGCTCGCCTCGTCCGACGGCGGTTGCTCGGGTCCGATCAACTTCAGATTGCCGAACGCGATCGAATGCATGAGGAGCCGGACCTTCCCCTCGCCGCCCAGCTCCTCCTCCAGGGTGTCGAGCATCTCCGTCTGCTTGTCCGGTTTCAGGGCGTCCGTGTTGTAGGACAGGAAGGAGACGCCCCGCTCGCGGATCTCGTCGAATTCGGGCTCGATCCGCCGCATCGCGCCCCGACGGTCGCGGTGCACCACGCAGATGTTGAGGCCGTGGCGAGACAGCTTGTGGGCGGTCGCCAGGCCGAAGCCACTCGAACCGCCGAGGATGAGCGCCCACTCGTGGGCACCGTATGGACTGTCGGACATCTATCGCACTCCATCGCAATTCACGCGTGCCTAACCATTCCGAACCTACAAGGATACCGAGGGCGCGGGACGATGAACAGGAATCTCCCGCCGACGCTTGCGACGCAACGGAGGGCGCGGCAAGGTCGGGCATGCCCCTGCGACTCCTGGAGATCACCGTGGCGGCCGACCAGGCCGACGAACTCGACGAGCTTCTCGCCGAGCGCGAGGTGCCGATCCACTCGGAGGCCGACGCCCCCGACGGCCGACACGTCGTCCGGCTCGTCATCCCGATGGAGAAGACCGAGGCTCTGACCGATGCGCTCACGGACAGCTTCGGGGCGAGCGAAGACTACGGCGTGCTGATCATGACCGTCGAAGCCGTTCTGCCGGTGCCGGAAGAACCGGAGGCAGAGGAAGAGGAGGCGGCGGACGACGACGAGGAGAAGCTGCCGTCGAACCGGGTGAGTCGCGAGGAGCTCTACGAGGACGTCTCGACAGCCGCCCGATTGTCGCCCGTCTATCTCGCCACGGTGGGCCTCTCGACCGTCGTCGCGGCGGCCGGACTGATGCGCGGCGACGTGGCCGTGATCATCGGCGCCATGGTGATCGCCCCGCTTCTCGGGCCGACCGTCGCCTTCGCGCTCGGACTGACCCTCGGGGATCTGTCGCTCTCCCGGCTGGCGGCGAAGACTTCGAGCGCCGGCGTGGCGGTGGCCTTCGGGCTTTCGGTGGTCGTCGGCCTGCTGCTGACCGTCGACCCGGAAGTCGGGGAGCTCGCCGCGCGTACGGAGGTCGGGCTCGGAGACGTTGCGATCGCCATGGCGGCGGGGAGCGCGGGTTCGCTGGCCTACACGACGGGTCTGCCGACGGCGATCATCGGCGTGATGGTGGCAGTGGCGCTCCTGCCGCCCCTGGTCGCTGCCGGTCTCCTGACGGGAGCCGGATACCCGGAGCTCGCGGCCGGAAGCGCGGTGCTGACCCTGGTCAACTTCACCTGCATCAGCCTGGCCGCCGTAGCGACCTTCCTCGTGCGCCGCGTACGGCCGCGCACCTGGTGGGAGACCGAGAAGGCGAAGAAGGCCACCCGCATGGCGGTCATCTCGTGGCTCGTGCTGCTCGGCGTGCTCGTGGTTCTGATCTTACTTCTCGATTGACCGACGCCCCGGAGTCCGGCTAGGCTGATTCCTCCTCCGACGGAGAGCGAGTTCCTTGACCACAGATCCCAGCGAGCGAGCGAACGGCGGCCCGGGTGACGGGCTCGAGGCGCACCACGCTCCCGACGAGAAGCCCGGCGGGAAGTACCTCGCGGTTCTCTCACTCGCCGCACTCGGCGTCGTGTACGGCGATATCGGGACGAGCCCGATCTACGCGCTCCGCGAGTCGCTCCACGGCAGCTACGGGATCGAGACCACGGCGGCGGCGGTGCTCGGTGTCCTGTCGCTGATCTTCTGGTCGCTCATCCTCGTCATCTCGATCAAGTACCTCGGCTTCGTCCTGATGGCCGACAACAACGGCGAGGGGGGCATCATAGCGCTTACCGCGCTCGTCGCGCCGCGTGGCGGATCGGCGTCGGGGCCGCGCATCCTGCTCGTGATGGCGGGGCTCTTCGGGGCGGCGCTCCTCTACGGCGACAGCATGATCACCCCGGCCATCTCGGTGCTCAGCGCCATCGAGGGCCTCGAGTTCGTCACGCCCGTGTTCGAGCCCTACGTGATTCCGA
>CAZOEX010000286.1:0-3070 GCA_964578925.1 uncultured Gemmatimonadota bacterium
CGCCCCGACTCACGGGCGCGTCGGTGCTCGTGCAGGGACTCGGCGATGTTGGACGGCCGCTTGCGAAGCTGCTGGCCGACGCGGACGCCCGACTGCTTCTCTCCGATCTCGACGCCGCCAGCGCGGGGGCGCTCGCCGCGGAGCTGAGCGCCGACGTCGTCGCCCCCGACCGGGTATTCGAAACGCCGTGCGACGTACTCGCGCCCTGCGCGGTCGGCGGCGTGATCAACCAGCGGACCATCCCGTTGCTGCGATGCCACGTCGTCGCGGGTTCCGCGAACAACCAGCTCGCGGAGCCCGCGGACGCCGATCGATTGCACGACCGCGGGATTCTCTATGCGCCCGACTATCTGATCAACGGAGGGGGGGCGCTGGCCTTCGGCCTGATGGACCTCCACCCGGACGCCTCCACTGAGGAGATCTTCTCACGCGTCGAAGCGCTCGGCGACTCGCTACTCGACGTCTTCGAGGAGGCGGCGCGGCGCGGTGAGTCGCCACTGGCCACGACCCAAAGAAGGGTCGAGGAGACTCTGGAGTCGGGGCGGGCGTCCTGACGGACCGTCCTGAACCGGGGACGCGAGGTGGAATGGGCCCGGGTGGATTTGAACCACCGACCTCACGCTTATCAGGCGTGCGCTCTAACCAGGCTGAGCTACGAGCCCCTGCGAGACCGCGGCCCCTGAACGGGCCGCAGAAAAGCGAAGCGAGCCGGGAGGCTCGCCGATGCTCAAGGTAGGCGACGGGCTTGATGAGTCAAGCCGCAGCTCACCGGGTGCCGGGCCCGCTCCGGCCCGACTCGCCGCGCCGCGCCGCCGGGCCCGTATCTTGCGCCCCACGCCACTCCGTACAGGTTCGACGAGGCGGACATCTCAACTTGCGTGGCAGGTCGCCGTGCTTCGGGAGGACGGGTGAGAGACTCTTCCATTGCCGATGTTCTCGAGCCCCTCTTCATGTCTCTCGGGCTCGTTCTGTTGGTGTCGTATCGCTTCTTCGAGCCGATCTGGCGGACGGACTCCGGCCTCCTCGCGTTGGGCGGACTCACCGCCCTGGCTTACCTGGCGGGCTTCGCCGCCGTTCGCCGCGTACCGGGGGTCGGACCGCTGCGGGTCGTCCTGATCACCGTCGTCGTCAGCCAACCCGTCGTGCTGGCGATATGGTTGCTGAGTCTTCCGTTGTCGCGGATCGCCCTGGTCCTCGAGCTCTTTCTCCTCTTCCTGGCGCTCGTCCTCGCTGCCTCGCGCATCCCCCCCTCCGTCCGCGCCGGCGTCGCCGCGATCTTCGCCGCGATCGCGGCATACCCGTCCGTGGCCGGCGGCCGGGAGGCCGATGCCGGACGGAGCTTGCCCACCGTCGACGAGCGCTTCCTGTTCAGCGGCTACCACGACCTCAGCGTCACCGACTTCACGGTCTTCGCCGACGAGACCCAGAGCGGCGGCGCGATCACGTTGCTGCCCGACGGGCGGGTACTGGTCGTGGCGGGGAGTGGCGCGTCCAGGATCCTGTCCCTCGGCAACGGGGTGGAAGCCAGCCCGGTCGATCTCGATCTCCCGATCGATGTCGCTTCGTATCGAGCACGGGCGAGCAGCCCCACGCCCTACTATCGCGTGACCGACGCGGTCTACGACGACGGCCGTCTGTTCGTCAGCTACACCGCATGGCATTCCGAAGACGACTGCTACACGATGCGGCTCGTCGAGGCCGACTTCGACGGATCCTCGGCCGGCCCCTGGACGACCAGGTTCGACTCGCGTCCCTGCGTCGAACTGAGCAGCCTGAACAATCAGGCCGGCGGCAGGATCGCCGTTCTGGATTCCGTCCACGTACTGCTGACGCTCGGCACGTTCGGTTGGACGTGGGATGACGATGCCGATTACGGGAATATCCTCCGCCTGAACACGGAAAGCTGGAGCTCCGAGGTCTTCACCACGGGGCACCGGAATCCGCAGGGCCTGATCGTGTCCGACACCGCGATCTGGAGCACGGAGCACGGGCCCGACGGGGGGGACGAACTCAACCGAATCGAAGCGGGACGCGACTATGGGTGGCCGGCAGTGAGCTACGGTACGGACTACGGGCAGAAGACGCTCGCGTCAGGCAGCACGCCGGGTGACCACTCCGGCTTCGAGAAGCCCGTGTTCGCCTGGGTGCCGAGCGTGGGTATCTCCGACCTCATCGAAGTGTCCGGCTCCGGCCTCCCCCTTTGGGACGGCGATTTTCTCGTCGGGTCGCTGAGCGGTCTGGGCAACGGCCGATCGCTCTTTCGGGTGAGGCTGGCGGAAGGGCGAGCGGTCACGGTGGAGAGGATCGCGACGGGCAGGATCGTCAGAGATCTGCTCGAGCTGCCGGACGGTCTGCTGCTCTGGGACGGCAGGGAATCGATACAGCGTGTGCGACCCGCGGGGCACGTGTTCTCCCCGTGCTCCTCCTGTCATGCCGTGCGTCGAGCGACGCACGGTATCGGACCGGATCTGCACGGCGTCGTGGGCAGCCCCGTCGGCCGTCATTCGGATTACGAGTATTCGACGGCGATGAGCGAGTACGGCGGGCGCTGGACGAAGGCCCGGCTGGATCGGTTCCTGGAGAATCCGAGCGAGGAGATTCCGGGCACCACGATGGAGCACGACGGCATTCCGGATCCCTCTGAACGAGCCGAGATCATCCAGTTCCTCGAGGACGTGCGGGTTCGAGATCCGTAGCCGGACGCATCCGGCGCGCCGCCTGGCCGACTCCTACGGCGTTCCCGTCAACAGGAAGCGCCAGGTGGTGCCCTGGTAGCGTTCGGGCAGCTCGACGTCGCCCCCGCCCATGGTGAACCGGAGACCCCATGCCACGCCGATCGAGAAGGGCCCGACCGGCATCGTCGCCTTGATGCCGACGTCGCTCCACACCGGACCGATGTCTTCATCGTCGAGCCAGGCCTGGCCGGCGTCCGCGAAGAAGGCGCCACGGATCGGCGGGAAGCTGATCGTGGTCGCCGGCGTCCGCAGTGAAAGCCGGTCGATGAGCGGGAAGGCCAGGAAGAGGTTCCCGATCCAGCCGCGCTGGCCGTAGAGGCCGAACGCGGGATACA
>CAZOEX010000287.1:0-3040 GCA_964578925.1 uncultured Gemmatimonadota bacterium
GAGCTCGTCGGGCTGCGCCGGGCCGCGTGGCCGCACCGCGACATGGTGAACGCCCTCATCCGCGACACCGGCGACGTCATCTCCGAGACGACCGGCATCTACCTGCGGGACGCCTACGACCACGCGATCCAGATCATGGAGCTGATCGAGGCGATGAAGGACCTGGCGTCCGATCTGCTCGCCACCTACATGTCGGTCGTCAGCAACCGGATGAACGAGGTGATGAAGGTGCTGACGATCATCGCGACGATCTTCATTCCGCTGGGCTTCGTGGCCGGCCTCTACGGGATGAACTTCGACCCCGGCGCCTCGCCCTGGAACATGCCGGAGCTCGGCTGGTCCTACGGCTACCCGGCCGTGTTGCTCTTCATGCTCTGCGTGGGGGTCGGGTTGCTGTTCTTCTTCCGGAAGAAAGGATGGATGTGAGGCGCGCGGTACTCATCGTCGTCGGCCTCGCCGCTCTCGGCGGCTGCCGCATGGAGGCGCCCGAGCGGGGAGAGGCCCGCGAGCGCGCCGAGGAGACCGGCTTCCGCGGCCGGGTGATCGAAGATCCGGCGCCGCGCCCCGACTTCGAGCTGGCCGACGTGCGCGGCGGGACCTTCGACTTCCGCGAGGAGACCGAGGGGCACCTGACCCTCCTCTTCTTCGGCTACACGCACTGCCCCGACGTCTGCCCGGTCCACATGTCGAGCATCGCGCAGGTGAAGCGCGATCTCGGCGCCGAGTTCGGCCGCGACACGAAGGTGATCTTCGTGACCGTCGATCCGGCGCGCGACACCCCCGAGCGCATCCGCTCGTGGCTCGCGAACTTCGACCCCGACTTCATCGGCTTGCGGGGCGATCCCGACGTGGTCGACAGCATCCAGGTCGGGCTCGGCCTGCCGTCCGCGATGGTCCCGATGCCGCCGCCGGACGACGGCAAGGCCAACGGCGACGCCGCGGACGAAGACGCCGCCGAGAGCGATACGGGCGACGACTACCTCGTGGGGCACGGCTCCCCGGTCGTGGCCTGGCCCGCCGACAACAGCGTGCGGGTCGACTTCCCGTTCGGTACCCGCCAGGAGGACTGGCGCCACGACCTGGCGAAGCTGGCCGAGCTGGACGGGGAGCGTTGACGCTCGGATGACCTGGTGGTGCTCCGCGCAGTCGACCGCCTGGGACTGGAGCTGGCAGGCGTACCCGGGCGTGTGGCTCTTCCTCGGCCTGATCGCGGCCGGCTACGTCGCGGTGACGCGGACGGCGGCTGGAGGAGCGGCGAGCCCGGGCGCCCCCCACAGCTGGCGCCGCTGGGCGTTCGCGGGCGGTCTCGTCTCCCTCTGGCTCGCGCTCGACTGGCCGCTCGGGCCGCTCGGGGCCGGTTACCTCGCCTCCGTGCACATGGTGCAGTACCTGCTGATCGCGCTCCTGGCGCCGCCGCTGCTGCTCGCGGGCGTGCCGCGAATCGTGTACGCGCGCCTCGCCGAGGCGAGTGGAAGCCCGGCGACCGTGCTGCGCCTCGTCACGCACCCGCTCGTCGGCCTCGCCGTCTTCGGCGTGACCGTGTACTGGACGCATCTGCCCGGCGTCGTCGACGGCCTCATGGCGACGCAGCTCGGTTCCTTCGCGCTCGACATGACCTGGCTGCTCGGCGGACTGATCTTCTGGTGGCCCGTCGTCGCCCCCGTGCCCGAGCGGCCGCGCTTCCCGCATGGTCTCAAGATGGGCTACCTCTTCCTGGCCACCGTCATCAACACGCTGCCCTACGGATTCCTCACCTTCGCCGAGCTGCCGCTCTACGGCATCTACGAGCTGGCCCCGCCGGTGGCCGGCATCACGACCAGGCAGGACCAGCAGATCGCCGGCCTGCTGATGAAGATGGGGGGCGGGCTGATTCTCTGGACGGCGATCGCGATCCAGTTCGCGCTCTGGTATCGGGCGGAGCAATCGGACGGCGGCGTCGAGCCGGCGGGGCCGAGGCCGGGGTGACGGGCTTTCCGCGGAGTCCGTCTTCTAGGTGTACATGTGTACAGTCAGAAGAAAGCGTATCTTTGTGCCGTTCGAATTCCCCGTGTGACAAGGAAAGGACCATGCGAGAACCACCGCTCGACATATCGTTCGACGCACCGTCCGATCTGCGCGACCGCCCTTGCTCCTCCGGCCGCTCCCGCGGCTCCGGCCGACTTCGCGCCCTCGCCGCGACGGCGCTCGTCGCGCTCACCGGCACGGGACTCGGCGGCTGCGCGACGAATCCCGCCACCGGCGGCAGCATGCTGTCGCTGGTCAGCGAGGAGCAGGAGATCGAGATCGGGCAGGAGTACAAGCAGCAGATTCCCGCCCAGATGGGGCTCTACGACGACGATGATCTCCAGGCCTACGTGGACAGCGTCGGGCAGGAGCTCGCGGCCGTGAGCGAGCGGCCGAACATTCCGTGGTCCTTCCAGATCGTCGACGACCCGGTCATCAACGCGTTCGCCCTTCCCGGCGGTCCCGTCTACCTCGCGCGCGGCATCATGGCGCACTTCAACTCCGAGGCGGAGATGGCTTCGGTGCTCGGCCACGAGATCGGGCACATCACGGCGCGTCACGCCGTCGAGCAGATCAGCCGGCAGCAGCTCGCCCAGATCGGGCTCTTGGCCGGCATGGTGGCCGTTCCGGAGCTGCAACAGTTCGGCGACGTGCTCTCCGGCGGGCTCGGGCTGCTGTTCCTGAAGTACGGCCGGGACGACGAGAGCCAGTCCGACATGCTCGGCTACCGCTACATGACCCGCGCCGGGTACGATCCGCAGGGCGCCGTCGAGATGTTCGAGATCCTCGAGCGTCAGCGTGAGGCCAGCGGGAGCTCCCTTCCCGAGTGGCAGTCGTCGCACCCGGATCCCGGCAACCGCGTCGAGGCGGCGCGGCAACGCATCGCCGAGGGCGGCGATCCCGGGGGGATCGTCGACCGCGCGGAGTACCTGCGCCGCATCGACGGGCTCGTCTACGGGCCCGACCCGCGGCAGGGCTACTTCCGGGACGACCGGTTCATCCACCCGGACATGCGCTTCCGGATGGACTTCCCGGC
>CAZOEX010000288.1:0-3038 GCA_964578925.1 uncultured Gemmatimonadota bacterium
ATGACCCCCAGGGCTTCGGTCCGGTACAGAACCCGGCTTACTTCCTTCCGCCGCCGGTGTTGAGTCGATGTCGGCGGTCCCCGTAGATTCGCCGCGTGCCCCGACCTGCGATGCGCCTCGATCCACGGATCAACCGCTTGACCACAACCCGGACTCGTTTCCCGCTCGTGGAGCACCGGCTCGACAACGGGCTCCGCCTGATCGTCCACCCGGACCGCTCGGTCCCGGTGGTGGCGGTGCATGTCATGTACCACGTGGGATCCAAGAACGAACGGCCGGGGAAGACGGGCTTCGCCCACCTGTTCGAACATCTGCTCTTCCAGGGGTCGGAGCATGTCGAGGGTACTTCGCACATGCGTTACATCCAGGACGGCGGTGGATCGATGAACGGATCGACCTGGTTCGACCGCACGAACTACTACGAGACGCTGCCGTCGAACCGGCTCGATCTGGCGCTCTGGCTCGAGTCCGACCGCATGGGCTTCTTCCTCCCGGCGATCTCGCAGACGAAGCTCGACAATCAGCGCGACGTAGTGAAGAACGAGCGGCGCCAGTCGTACGAGAACCGCCCGTACGGCCTCGCCGTCGAGACTGTGCTTCGCGAGACCTTCCCGGAGGGGCATCCGTACCGCCATCCTACGATCGGTTACATGGAGGATCTCGACGCGGCGACGCTCGACGACGTGAAGGAGTTCTTCCGGGACTGGTACGGTCCCGCCAACGCCACCCTGGTCGTGGCGGGGGACGTGGAGCCGGAGCGGGCGATCGAGCGGGTCGAACACTGGTTCGGCGGGATTCGGGGGGAGCGCCCCCCTGAACGGCCCGAGATCCCGCCGCGCACGCCGCACCGTGCCGAGGCGCGGATCACCGACGACGTAACCGTGCCCCGGGTCTACCTGGCGTTTCCGGCCCCGTCATTCACCGATCCGGATTTCGAGGCGGCGGACGTGCTCGCGTCCCTCCTCGCGGAGGGAAAGAGCTCCCGCCTCTATTCCACGCTGGTCTACGACCTGGGCGTCGCGGCGGACGTCACGGCCTACGTGTGGCCGACGGAATCGGTCGGCCTGATGTGGGTGGTCGCGACGGCCCGCCCCAGCGTGGAGGCGCGCGCGCTCGAGGACGAGCTTCGGCGCGTCCTGGCGTCGCTGCGCGAAGAGGGTCCGACGGAGCGTGAGCTCTCCGGGGCCCGCAACCGGTCGCGCCGCCAGCTGGTTCGTCGGCTCGACGCCGTCGGCCGGCGTGCGGACCTGATCGCGCACGCTACGGTCTATCTCGACGATCCGGACTACGTGAACTCCGTCTTCGGGCGCTACGATTCGATCGGCGAGGTTGCGGTTGCCCGCGCCGCCGAGCGGATTCTCGGGCCGGACGACGGTATGGCCCTGCACGTCGTGCCCTCGGGTTCCTCGTGAGCGAACCGGTCCGCACCCGTCCTCCGGCGTCGGGCCCCGAGCCGCGGCTCGAGACGCCGGCGTTCACGACCCATCGGCTCTCCTGCGGCCTGCGCGTCGAGATCGCCCGTACGCGGGCGATCCCCGACGTGGCGTTGCGCCTCGTCCTGGGCGGAGGGGCGGGAACGGTCCCGCCGGCCCGCGCCGGACTGGCTACCCTGGCCTGCGACCTGCTCTCCGAGGGGGCGGGAGGGCGTACGGCGAGCGAGATGGCGGAGTGGATCGACGGACTCGGGGCCGCCTTCAACGCGCGCGCCTCCTACGACGCCACCGTGCTCTCGATGCACGCGGTGAACGACCAGGTGGCGGAGGTTCTCGAATACCTGGCGACGGTCGCGCGACGCCCCGACTTCGAACCCGGCGAGGTCGCCCACCGTCGCGCGATGCTGCTCGACCGCCTGCGCCGCCGCGTCGACGAACCTTCGGAGGTGGCGGCCGACGCTCTGGCAGCCGCCGTCTTCGGTCCGCATCCCTACGGTGCGCCCCTGGTGGGCACGGTCGAGTCGATCGAGCGGTTCGGTCCGAACGACCTGGCTGATTTCTGGCGCGCCGTCGCGCGCCCCGACACGGCCTGCCTGGTCGTCTGCGGAAACATCGAACCGGCCGCCGTTCTCGAAGCCGTCCGACGGGAGTTCGGCGACTGGAGCGCCCCCGCCGAACCCCCGCCCGAGGATCCCCCGGCCCCGGAGGCCGCGGCCCGCGCGGGCGACGTTCTCCTGCTCGACCGGCCCTCGAGCCGGCAGACCGAGCTGCGTGTCGGCGGCGTGGGAATCGCCCGCGGCGAGAGCGGGGAAGAGGAGGCCCTCGTCATGAACGCGGTGCTGGGAGGGCTCTTCAGCTCTCGTGTGAACCTGAATCTGCGGGAGGAGAAGGGCTGGACCTACGGAGCGAGGAGCGTGCTTCTGCGCAGGCGGAGACCCGGTCCCTTCCTCTTGCGCACGGCCATCGCGACCGAAGCGACCGCCGACGCCTTCCGCGAGGTGCTGTCCGAGATCGAACGGCTGCGTGCCGAGCCGCCCACGGCGGAGGAGATGGAACTGGCGGCGAACGCCCTCACGCGGTCTCTGCCGCTGCAGTTCCAGACGGCGACGCAATTGGCCCGACGGCGCGCCGAGGCGATCATCTACGACCTTCCGGACGACTACTGGGAGCGATTTCCGGAACGGGTGCGGGAGGTCCGGCCCCACGCGGTCCGGGAGGCCGCGCGACGGCTCCTCGATCCGGCCGATCTCGTCCTGCTCGCCGTGGGCGCCGTGTCGGGGTTCGCCTCGGAGCTCGACGAATTCGGCGCGGTGCACCTCGATGCATCCGGCCACGGACGGGGAACGGCCGGTTGAGCGGGAGTTCGGAGGGACCGAGCTCGCCGGAGGGGCGTTCCGTGTTCACGGGGCGCTTGCTCGATGTCCGGATCGAAACGGCGAAATACCCCGACGGCAGCACCGGCGAGCTGGAGATCGTCCGGCATCCCGGTGCGTCCGCGGTCCTTCCGGTCGTCGCTCCCGGCGAGCGATGTGACGGCGGAACCACGACCGGCGTCATACTGTTGAGACAATACCGGCACGCAGTGGGCGGCGTGATCTGGGAAGT
>CAZOEX010000289.1:0-3036 GCA_964578925.1 uncultured Gemmatimonadota bacterium
ACCAGCACCCTCTTGGGTGACCGATCCGCACGAGGTCCGAGTCGATCTCGAGCGGTAACAGCTCGAGATCGGGGCCCGCTCCCTCTCGCTCACCCGTCTCGAGGTCGAATCGACAGCCGTGCCAGGGACAGACGATCGCATCGCGCTCGACGTCGGCCGTATGCAACGGGAACGGCGTGTCCGGACACCTGTTCCGGAACGCGTAGAGCCGATCCGCCCGGCGGATGACGAGCACCGGTACGTCTTCCGTCTGGAGCGGGTGAAGCCCGTCCTCCCGGACCTCCGACAGGGGGACGGTGGCCAGTCGCGAGACCCGTTCCCCCGCTTCGTCGGCTTCTGCGCCTTCGGCGTGGAAACGACGCCGGAGTTGCACGAGTCGATCCGGTGCCACGATCGAGACGTCTCCCGTCGGCGAGGTCCCGCCGGGATTCAGCGGGTCGGCCCCGCGAGCCGTCACGGACATGTCGTACATTTCGAGCAGGGCCGAGATCGCGGGATCGCGGAGGACGGCGCCCAGCCGCTCGGCGTCCGACGGCAGATGTCGCACCAGGCGCTGCAGGCCCTCGGCGTGCATGCGCTCGAGGCCTTCGATGAGCTCCGCCACGGCCACGGCCACCTCCGGCTCCGCACGCTCCAGAAGGTACTCGAGCAGGGAGTCGAGGCGCCCCGCCAGGCGCTCGATTTCCTCGTCGCGCATCGGACGCGCGGAATCGGACGTCATCGGTTCAGTTCGCCGATCCGAACCCGCCGAGCGGACAGGTCGGGGGCATGCCGTCCGCGTCGGCGGTGAGGACGATTCGACGGGTGATCTCCTCGGCCTGGCGGGCGCCGCGGGCGACCGCCGGGCTCAGCTCGTCGCCCATGGCCTCGAGCGCGGGCTCGACTTCGACGACGTAGACGTCGGCGGGAGGCGTTCCGAGGGCGCCGAGTACCACGAGCAGGTTGTCCAGGTCGATGACGCCCGTCACGGCCTCCGCGACGCGGGCCTGCACCTTCTCGGAATCCGGAAGGGTCTGGTCCCAACGGTAGGGGGTTACCTCGCCGGGCTCCCGCCCGCGGGCGGCGGCCGAGATGAGGAGGAGGCGGTCGAAGGGTGGTTCCTCGGCGTCGAGCCAGTGGACGATTTTCACCGGGTCGTAGCTGAGATCGCCGACCTCGATCTCGTCCGGCCAACTCTCCGTTCGGGCGCGACGCTGCAGCCGGTCGACGACGATCGGCCCGACCGAGTAGTCCCGGAGGTGGAAGTATCCGACGCCGCCGACGAAGGTGCGCGGCAACGTGGCCTCTTCGCCGGGAGAGTCCCCGGGAAGAGGCCTCAATCCTCCACGCCGCAGGCGCACGTGTTGACCTCGGTCGTCACGACCCGGTCCGCGCCGTCCACGTGCATGTGCGTCGTACAGGGCATGCACGGATCGAAGCTGCGGACGCTGCGCAGAACGTCCACGCCCCGGAACTGCTCCGAATCGCCGAAGCTCTCGAGAATCGGGGTGTTGAGGGCGGCCTCTTCGTACGGTCCGGGGTTTCCCCACGGATCCTGGGGCGATGCGTTCCACGTCGACGGCGTGAGAATCTGGTAGTTCTTCACGACGCCATCGTCCATCTCCAGGTGGTGGGTCAGCCAGCCCCGCCCGGCGCTCCAGAACCCGACGCCGACCCGGTGGTCCTTCGGCACCTCGAAGGGTGTCGAGATCTCCGTCTCGCCGGACCGCATCATGTCCATGGCGATCTCCCAGTTGGCCATCGCGATCAGGGCCGTGTATGGGATGCAGTAGGCACGGGCACGATTGCGCTCGAATGCGTTCCAGTCGCTCGGAATGTGCCATTCGAGCTCCATCTCCGGCAGCTTGCCGCGCGGGAGGATCATCCGCATCGAGTGGCCCGTCGGCTCGAGGTAGCGGTTCTCGGGCAGCTTCCGGGCGGCGGCCGAGCTCCAGAGCCGCGAGTACGCCCCGGCTTCCGCCGCACGCCGGTCCCAGCGCGGCGCCTTGGCCCAGGAGTACTTCTCCTTCCAGTTCTGGCCGCCCGGTTTCGGCCGCGTCTGCTCGTTCCACGGATGGTACTTGCTGAGCGGGTTTCCGAGCGCATCCGTTTCGAACCGGGTGGATCCCCAGTCCTCGTAGAAGGAATGCTCGACGAACTCCTCGGTGCCCATGTTGATCTGGTGCAGATTCGTCGTGACGAGTTCGCCGTCCACGATCGCGCCGGGGGTGGCCCATCGCGCGTCGCCCCAAACGCCGGCGTTCTCGTATTTCGCATCATAGACTTCGTGGTGATCGAAGATGCCCGTGTCGACCATCGTCGCGCTGCGCGTACCCGTCTGACGATACCGATCGTCGACCTCGTAGAAGAAGCCGGTGATATCGTCCCAGACGGCCGTGGCCTTTTTCGAGTAGTCGAAAAACTGCTGGAGCCGCTGGAACATCTCGTTCATCACCGTCGGCGTGATGGTCGAACTCATGCCGCCCGGGACGATCGTCTGCGGATGCGGGTACTTTCCGCAGATCAACACGTAGGCCTCGCGGATCACCCGCGTCATCTTCAGCGCCTCGAGGTACAGCGAGCCCGTCAGCGGGTTCATCTCGGTCATGAGGTCCAGCATGGTCGAGAAGCCGTGCACCTCGGCTCCCGGGCACGTCCAGCTCTCGGCCTTCGCGAGGTGCTCCGGGTTCGTCTGCCGGACGATCGTTTCGGAGTAGTCGGGTCCCGCCAGCAGGAAGAGGTGCAGGGGGTGGTCGTAGAGGAACTCGAGCGCCAGCGCGATGTTGCGGATCACGATGCCCAGGGGTGGCGGACAGATGCCCATCGCCATCTCCGTCGCCATGGCGCTGCAGACCGAGTGAACCCCTCCGCACACGCCGCAGGCCCGACTCGTGATGAAGATCGCGTCGCGCGGATCTCGTCCCATCATGATGATCTCGTAGCCGCGGAACAGCGTCGCCATCGAGCGGGCCTCGAGCACCTTCTTCTCGTTCAGGTCGCACACGGTATGGAAAGCGAGCGCCCCCGCCACGCGCGTCACCGGATCGAAGTCGACGT
>CAZOEX010000290.1:0-3000 GCA_964578925.1 uncultured Gemmatimonadota bacterium
CGCGCTCGCGCCGGGCCCGCTCGAACATCTCGCCGGGGAACTCCCGCGCGCAGAGCAGCGTCGCCGCTTCCTTCACCGCCTGGATCTTCGGTCCCCCCATCGACCCTGGACTGCGAGGCAGCCGACAACGCGCCCGCCGATGCCGCGATGTCCGACGAGATCCCGGTCGGCACGATCGTGGTGATGGCGGACGTGCTCACCGAGGATGGTGGCGTCCAGGAGCGCGAGGTCGCGCTGCCGATCCGGCTCTCGCCCGCCGAGGGCGGCCTCGTCAAAGAGGAGGTCCGGCGTGAGCTGACCCTGCTCGAGGCGGCGAAGGCCCGTGAGCAGGCGCTCGAGGCGCGGACGGCCGAGGAGTACCACGAAGCCCGCGCGAGCCTTCGGGCGATGTCGGCCCGGGTGCGCAGCTTCGATCCCGACGACGAATACCTGGCCGAGGAGGCGGACGACCTCGATGAGATCGCGCTCGGGCTCCAGGCCAACGAGATGAGCGTCGTCGACCGGAAGTACATGAAGTACCGGTCGCGACATGCGCACCGGGGCCGGAAGTCGGCGGTGGACTCGCTGAGCCGGAAGAAGCGGGCGGAGACGATGCGGAAACGTTCGAAGCGAGCATCGCGCGGAACGGCGAAACCAGAGAGCGAGCATGAGTCATGAGTGACGTACAGGAGATCCCGGTCCCCGACGGAGAGCCGGACAGGAAACGGACCAGGCGGCGCGTGCCTGCTGGCGGTCGGGGCGGAGTACGGGGCATGGGCCGCGAACACGGTGACCGCGGGCGTTACTTCCCCTCGTCCATCGTCGCGATCCCTTCGGCCACCTCCTCCAGCATCTCGTCCAGCTCGGCACGGTCGTAGACCTCGCCGCGAAAGATCACCGCTTCGATCTCCCGTGAGTTCGAGATGTCCGCGAGCGGGTTCGCGTTCAGCAGCAAGAGATCGGCGTGTCGGCCGGGCTCGACGGTGCCGAATTCCTCCTCGAGTCCGAGGAACTCGGCCGGGCGGATCGTCGCGGCGGCGAGCGCCTCGGCCGGCGTGAGGCCCGCCTTCACGAGCTCGCCGAGCTCGTCGTGCGCGCCGGAGCCGAAGAACACGTAGGTGTCGCCCCCATCGGTGCCGAGCAGGATGCCGACGCCGGCCGCCTGGGCCCGCCCGGTGATCTCGAGGCCCTTTTCGTAGAAGCCGCGCATCGTCCGCCGTCCCTCGGGCGTCGAGTCGAGGGCCACCATGTTGTCGGCGTCCTGCTGCCATTCGTCCCACACATCGGCGGGGATGTATTTCCGCCGCGAATCGTTCCGGAAGTCGGGGTCGTCGGCGTAGGCGTCCATCCGTCGCGTCACGTGCGTCGGCACGTACCAGGTGTCGTTGGCGATGAGTGTCTCGAACGTGTCCTCGCAGATGGAGGGATCGTGCTCTTCGATCATTGCCCGCATGACCTCGGTCGGCGGGTTCTGGCTCGTCGCGGTGCGGCGGAACTCCGCGCTGCCGGGGAAGCAGTCGAACAGCAGATCGCGCGCGTGCTCCACGCTGCGCAGACCGGCGTTCGAGGCCTCGGCCGCGGTCATTCGCAGCGGCAGGTGGCCGGCGACGTCCAGCCCCCGCCCGTTGGCCTCGTCGGCGATCCAGGTGAACGCCTGCGGCGACAGTCGATAGTAGATCTTGATGAGGTCGGCGCCGTGTCCATCGAGCATGCCGATGAGGCCGCGCGCCATCTCTTCGGTCACGTCGAAGTCCCAGGGCGGATTGAGCGGAAACGAGCTGAGGGAGAGCAGGCGGGGCCCCAGCAGCTCGCCGCGCTCGATCTGCGCGCGCCAGTCCAGCATCTGCGGCAGGCAGATGGCGCCCTCCGGCGCTTGCTCGGGGCCGCCGTCGCAGCCGGAGGCCATCTCGCGGACGCCGGTCACGCCGTGGGCGATGAGCTGCGGCATGAGCAGGTCGGGCGCCAGCGGATGGCGCAGGTGCGCGTGCATGTCCCACAGTCCGGGAACGAGATAACGGCCCGAGCCGTCGATGACGGAGGCGTCGTCGGGCAGTGTCTCGGCGCCCGGGGCGTCGGGTTCCACGGACGGTCGGACGGAACGGATGCGCCCGTCCACGATCAGCACGGTTCTATCCTCCAGCAGCGTACCGGATCGGACGTCGACCACGTCGACGTTCGTGATCGCGACCGGCGTGTCCTGACCCGTCGGCGACGAGGCCGCTTCGTCAACCGCCTGCGCGGCGAGGCCGGCGGGGAGGATGGAAAACAGGAGGGCGAGCAGAATCGGGGTCCGGCGGTGTCTATTCATGGTCACCGCGTACGGATGGCGGCCAGACGATGTTTCGGATCAGCCCCCGACCGCGGTCGATCCCTCCAGGGTGTACTCGAACTCGTACGAGTGCTCGCCGTCCTCGATGACGATCGTCATCTCCCCGGCGAGGCCGGTCAGCTCGCCGGTGCCCGAGCCCGGCACGACCTGGACGCGCAACTCCGTCGTTCCGCCGCTCATGCTGCCGAGGTGCTGCAGCACGAAACCGCCGCTCCGTCCGTTCAGCGTTCCGGTCACGTGCTCCAGGGCCACGTATCCCGCCGAGCCCTCGTCCGGCGACCCGGCGCCCAGCATCTCCCCGGCGCTCTCCCCTTCCAGGTCGCCGTGGAACTGCTTCTCGAGCGCGTACCGGTCGATGGGGCCGGCGGCACCCTCGTCGGACACGGGCGTCACGGTCGGGTCGAAGGTACCACGGGCGGTCATGCTGGCGTCCTCCTGCGCATGGAGGGGAGTGGCGAGGGCGACCAGGAACAGGGTCGATGCGAGAAGATGTCTCACGGATCCTCGTGTGTCGTGGGTCGGATGGACCGTCGAAGTCCCCTAACGAAACGCGAGTGGCTTCGGCGTGTCAACGCCGCGCCCGCCTGAAGCGCGGCCCGCTGCGACTTGACACCCTTCCATCTATTCACAACTATATGGTTGTGGATATTCTGAGCAAGAAACTCACTGCCCTGTCGCATCCCACGCGCAGG
>CAZOEX010000291.1:0-2999 GCA_964578925.1 uncultured Gemmatimonadota bacterium
CGTTCGGCGACGGCTCGTAGCGGTAGTGCTGGAAGAACGCGGTCTTCAGCTTCGCGGCAATCTGGTTGTGCACCGAGTCGGTGATGAAGTGGTTCGACGAGCCGGAGTAAAGGCGCATCTACGGGGTGCTCGGTGCCCGGCGGACGGCGCGGTTCACATAGCGCATTACGGCGCCTTCCGGTTGCTGCCCCGGGCCTCCTCGATCGGGTAGCGCTCCTCGTTCTCGGCCAGCTTCCCGCGAACGGCCCCGGCCAGGTCGAAGTCGAACCGCTGGGCAAAACGGAGGACGAAGATCAGGATGTCGGCCAGCTCGGCCCGCACGGCGGCGCGGCCGTCAGGGTTCGTTTCGGAGATCAGCTCCGCCTCGTCCTCGTCCGTCGCGAAGCGGAACAGCTCGAGCAGCTCGGCGGCCTCGGTCGTGATCCCGATCGCGAGGTCCTTCGGGCCGTGGAACTGGTCCCAGTCGCGGGCCTCGCAGAAGGCGCGCACTTCGGCCTGGAGGTCGGCGATGACGGTCTCGTGATTTGCGGGCATAGGCTCTCCATGGCTCGACGGCGGGGGGCACCGGGCCGCAGGGAGAGTAGGGAATCCTCGTGTGGTGGTCGAGGGTGTTCCGGCAGCCGGGATATTCGGAGCAGGCGGGTGCACTTGGCTCCGTTCCTTCCAGAGGCGTCGGGTGTGCATGAGCTTCCGTCGTGGCCGATCCCTGGTTGTTGATGCCCGGTGGACACCATCGGCGTAGTTTCTGGACGATTCGTCCAGGATTCCGGACACGGCGGCTTCCACGGATTCGAGGCCCATGCCCTTCCAGCCGAGTTTCACTATCACGAGCCAGGTCACCCGAGCGCTTACCCGCATCGAGCGGGCGCGAGGGTTCCTCGAGGCGGCGACGCTCTCGGAGGACTGGATCCGTCGGATGGGCGAAGAGGCGCTGGTTCGCGAAGCCCACCACACGACGCACATCGAGGGCACACGGCTCACGCTCGAGGAGTCCGAACGGCTGTGGTACGGGGAGGGCGTCCCGGAGGCCGATCCGAACGACGCGCGCGAATTACTCAACTACCGAGCGGCTTTCGATCTCGTCTCGAAGCACGTCGCGGATGGTGGCCCGATCACGGAATCCCTGATCCGTGAGATCCACCGCCGACTCGTGGAAGGCGTCCGGGGCGGTTCCGCGGAACCGCCACGGGCAAGGTAGTCTACGAGCCCCCGTCGGCGCTCGAGGTCCCGATTCTGATGGGGGAACTCGTCGACTGGCTGAACGTCGATCACGACATGCACCCGGTCCTGGTGAGCGGCCTTTCCCAGTATCAGCTCGTCCACATTCACCCGTTCCTCGACGGAAACGGACGCACGTCCCGACTTCTGTCGATGCTCTGTCTGTATCGAGCCGGATACGACTTCAAACGCCTCTTCACGATCAGCGAATTCTACGATCGTGATCGCCCTGCGTTCTATCGAGCACTCCAGGGCGTGCGTGAAGCGGGGATGGATCTGACGGGTTGGCTGGAGTATTTCACCGGGGGGTTGGCCACGCACCGCGCCGAGGTCAAGCAAAGGGGGGAGACGGCGATGCGCGTCGATATCCTCCGGCGCGAGCACGATCTCAACGAGCGCCAGGCGCGGGCGGTCGAGCACGTTCTGGACGACGGGCGCCTCACGATCGAGGTGTTCGAGGCGCTGTGCCCGGACGTCTCGAGACGCACGCTGCAGCGAGATCTGAAGCGACTGATTGAAGTGGGCCTGCTCACACCCCGCGGCGAGACGGACCGCCGACAATACGTTGTAGGTGAGTCGCTTACGTAAACTTACGACATACTTGTGACACAACTTGCGACACACTGGTGACAGGACTGGCGACACGGTCAGGCCGTCGGCAACCCGCTGAGCATCTAGCTCGAATGCACCGAGGAGCACCTCGAGCCGCTGTCACGCATCATCGCCGAGCTGAACGACCGGTTCGGGCTGAACCTCGGCGAGGAGCACAAGGTCACGGTCGAGCGGATGTACGAGCGGTTGAGCGACGACCGCTCCCTCGACGCCAGCGTCCGCGTAGACCCGCGCGAGAAGGCGCGGCTGAGGCCCGAGGGCGGGGTGCACCGGGCCGCAGGGAGAGTGAGGATCATCTGCCCGAAACCGTCGACGCTTGCTCACAACCTACCGGCACCAGTTGTTTGTATGTACAAGTGTACATATAATTGGCATGGAATATGAATGGGATCCGGCTAAAGCCAGGACCAACCGGGGGAAGCACGGCGTGCGCTTCGCGGATGCGGTGCTCGTCTTCTCGGATCCGGCTGCACTTACGCTCAGCGATCCGCACCGAGGCGAGGAGCGCTTTGCCACGGTCGGGATGGATGCTCTGGCGCGCGTGCTGGTCGTAGTGTGGACGTGGCGAGGCGAGGCGACCATTCGATTGATCTCGGCGCGGAGAGCAACGCGCCGCGAGCGTCGACAGTATGCTCGAGGTGGACGATGAGGAAGGAATACGACTTCAAAGGAGCTCGGCGCGGGGCACTGGATCCGGTGTCGCCCGGGAAGACTCGGATCACCATCCGACTGGACGACGACGTCCTCGACTGGTTCAGAGACCGAGCCGACGCCGCGGGCGGTGGCAGCTATCAGACGATGATCAACGCTGCGCTGAGGCGGTACATCAGTCACGCCACTGAGCCGCTGGAGGACACCCTCCGTCGGGTCGTGCGCGAGGAACTGAACCGGAGCGCCTGACGCTGCAACGCATCGCCGACACGCTTCAGGAGGACGCAATGCGACCCCTTCGGTATTCCATCAACGTCACGTTGGACGGGTGCTGCGATCATCGTGCAGGGTCCACGGACGAAGAGTTGCATCGTTACTGGGCCGAGAACCTCGCCCGGGCCGATGCCCTTCTCTTTGGCCGGGTCACCTACGAAATGATGGAGACAGCGTGGCGGCCGGTGGCGGAGATGGGAGTGGGGCCTGATTGGATGCAGCCCTGGATGGAACCCTTCGCCCGG
>CAZOEX010000292.1:0-2988 GCA_964578925.1 uncultured Gemmatimonadota bacterium
TTCGCGTCGATCATCCGGTCACGGAGGGAGTGCGCCGAGAAGCCGCCGAACACCACCGAATGCGGCGCGCCGATCCGGGCGCAGGCCAGCATGGCGACGGCAGCCTCCGGGATCATCGGCATGTAGATGCCGACCCGGTCGCCGCGCTCCACGCCCAGTTCCTTCAGAGCGGCGGCGAAGGCGCAGACCTCTTCGTGCAACTCGCGGTACGTGTACTCGCGGACCTCACCGGGCTCCCCCTCCCAGATCAGTGCCGTGGCATCGGCGCGCGGACCGTCGAGATGGCGGTCGAGACAGTTGTACGAGGCGTTCAGCCGCCCGCCCTCGAACCAGCGGGCGAAGGGCGGATCCCACGAGAGGACCTCGTCCCACTTCTCGAACCAGTGGAGCTTCTCCGCCTGCTCCTCCCAGAAGCGGAGACGGTCGGCTTCGGCCGCCTCGTACGGCGCCCGGTCCGATACACGGGCGGCAGCCGCGAAGTCGGCCGGCGGGTCGAAGCGGCGCTCTTCGTGCAGGAGGACGTCGATCTCACGGTGCCGGGCCCCGTCCATATTCCCTCTCTCGCTTGGGGAGTCTAGCTGGTCGCCTGTTCTGCGCTGGTTGCGTCGACCGTCCGATAGCTGAGATTAGGGAGCGTCCGTCGCGCCCCGCAACCAGCGTACGCCGCACACCGGCGGCCATCCAGTGTAAGTCGAGCCCATGAGCGAACTCACACTGCTGATCCTCGTCATCGTCGGTGGAGTGCTTGCGTTCGCCCTCGGAATCTGGATCGGACTGGGCTACCCGGGGCTGTACGGGAGGTACGAGGCGACGGGACAGGTACCGCGCATGTCGCCCTTCGAGATGCTGGCCGACTGGGTCTGGCGAAAGTTCAATCCGTGAGTGCGCGTCGCGTCCTCGTCCTGGTGCTCGGGGCGAACGTGGCGGTGGTCCTCCTCAAGCTGTTCATCGGCCTGCGCAGCGGCTCGCTCTCGGTGCTGGGAGACGCGGCGCACTCGGGCTTCGACGCCCTCAACAACGTGATCGGTCTCGTCGCGGTCCGCATCGCGGCGCGGCCCCCGGACGCGGATCACCCCTACGGTCACGGAAAATTCGAGACGCTCGGCGCCCTGGCCGTCGTGAGCTTCCTGTCGATCACCGCGTTCGAGCTGGGGACGGGAGCCGTCGATCGACTCGTGTCGGGTGCGCCTCCGCCGCGGCTGGACGCGATGACGTTCTGGCTGCTCGGCCTGACGATGGTCTTCAACGCCGCGGTGGCCAGCGTCGAGCTCTACTCCGCCCGTCGCCTGGATTCCCAGATTCTTGCCGCCGACGCGCGCCACACGGCCTCCGATGTGGCCGTCACCCTGGCGGTGATCGGTGGCCTCGGCCTCGTGGCCCTCGGGTTCGAGGAGGCCGACGCCTGGCTGGCGATCCTGGTGGCGCTGCTGATCGCCTACGCCGGCTTCGACGTGCTGCGAGGCACCCTGCCGGTGCTCGTCGATAGCGTGGCCGTCGACGCCGCTCGCATCGAGCGCTACGTGAAGGGCTTCGATGGCGTGTACGCCGTCCGCGACATCCGATCGCGTGGCCGGCGGGATGCCGAGGCGTTCGCGGAGCTCACGATCGAGATCGACGGGCGACTGACCGTGTCGGCAGGACACGAGATCGCCGACCGGGTGGAGCGCCGTCTGATCGAAGAAGGGGGATTCCGCGACGTCGTGGTCCACGTGGAGCCGTCCGAGACTCCAGACCCCACAAACGACGGATCGGCCGAGACGACCCTCTGAAGGGCCGCTCCGGCCGAATTCCCGCCCGTCCACCGGCGACTCGCGTCGTCACTCGCGCCGGCGGTTATTCCTCCAGCTCGGCCTCGACATCCAGCATCCAGAGGTCCGAGTTGCCCTCGGCCGTCTGGTAGTAGAGAGCGCCGTCAGGCGTCCACTGCGGGTTGTTTTCGTCGGCCTCGGTCGAGGTGAGGCGCACGGCCTCGCCGCCCGAGGCGGGGATCACGTAGAGTTCGTAGTTGCCCTCGGCGTTGCCCTGGTAGGCGATCGAGCTCCCGTCGGGAGACCATTGCCCGCCGACTTCCCAGGCCTCCGCTCCGACCAGCACGGTGACTTCTCCGCTCGCCAGCTCCAGGGTGGCGAGATCGAAGCCGACGCCCGAGTGCCGGGCGATCGCGAGCCGCGAACCGTCTGGACTCCATTCCGGACCCGCATTGTAGCCCTCCGTCGTGAGCTGGCGCGCCTCGTCGCCGGACGACGAGATGACGAAGACCTGCGCCTGGCCGCTCTCCGTGTTGGCCGACATGAAGGCGATCTGCGAGCCGTCGGGGCTCCAGCGCGGTCCCGCGACTCCGCCCATCGAGGTGAGCCGTTGCGTCTCGCTCCCGTCGGCGGTCGCCACGTAGAGATCGCTCTCACCGGACCGGTCGGAGAGGAAGGCGAAGCCCGAGCCGTCGGGGCTCCAGCGTGGCGCCGACTCGTCTCCGTCGCTCGATACCAGCATCGTCTCGCCGGAGCCGTCGGCGTTGATGACGAAGATCTCGTCCGAGCCGTTCCGATCATCGACGAAGAGGAGGCGCGTCCCGTCCGGCGACCAGTCAGGCTGGGCGCTGTCGCCCTCCCCCGGCGTGAGGTTCGCCGCCTCGCCGCCGCCCGCCGGCTTCACCCGGAGATCGTCACTGCCCGTCTCGTCCGAGATGTAGGCCCACGTGGCGCCGTCGGGGCTGATCGTCGCGCCGAAGTGGTCAGCGTCGCCCGAGGTCACCGCCGTGCGCTCCCCACCCTCGGCCGGGACCGTGAAGATGTGCGAATTGGCCGCGTCGTAGCTGTAGACGAGCTGCGAGCACTCGGCCGAGCAGGCGAACGGCCCCTCGCTGCCCTCGTCGTTCGTCAGCCGAGCGACCTCGCCCCCGGCGGTCGGGACGGCGTACACATCCGTCTGACCGCCCCGGTCGGAGCGGAAGACGATCCATTCTCCGCCCGCGGCGTAGCGCGGGCCGAA
>CAZOEX010000293.1:0-2979 GCA_964578925.1 uncultured Gemmatimonadota bacterium
ACCTGGATTACCGGCTCCAAAGGCCGGGGTCTTGCCATTAGACGAGGGGCCAGCGGGGTGAAGGTCTCGCCGTTCGGTGGCGCGGTCAACCGATCGGCCTCCTGACGGGACGACACGGACGAACTTGCCCGCTTCGAAGCTGGCCCGGCCCCGGATCAGTCCGGGGCCGGGCCTTCGGTACGGGTCGCGACGAGCGTCCAGCCGGGCGGCATCTCGGACTCGGACGCCAGCCGCTCATGCGCCGCGTCCCGTGCCGTGACGCTCCGGAAGATCCCGGCGACGGAGGAACCCGAACCACACAGCAGAGCGACGCCCGCGCCGAGAGCTTCGAGCTCGTGCCGCATGGCGCCGAGTTCCGGGTGTCGACGCTCCACGGGCGGACCCAGATCGTTGACCGCCGAGCGCTCGAGCGAGCCCCAGTCGAGCGATTCCCGATCCGTCGAAGGCTCCGGCGTGTCCGGTGCATCGGGTGGCGCCCCCGATGCGTTCAGCGACGTCGGCACCGCGTTCGACACCGTCGCCGCCCCGACGTCCTCGTCCCACCAGCGGTAGGCATCCGCCGCGCTGACGCCGAAATCCGGGACCACGATGAGCGCCGGCCGCGACGTCGGAGCCGCCAGGGGCTCCACGTGCTCCCCGCGGCCGCGGACGACGGCACAGGAGGGACCAGCCGTGAAGAAGGGGACGTCGCTGCCGATCTCGGCCGACAGGGAGACGAGATCGTCCGTCGCCAGCGGCGCGCCGTAGAGACGGTTCAGTCCGGCCAGCACGGCGGCGGCGTCGGAGCTACCGCCGCCCAGGCCCGCGGCGGCCGGAATCCGCTTCCGCAGGCGGATCGTAACGGCCGGTTCTCGATCGAGGGCCCCGCACAGGACCCGCACCGCCCGGCAGCACAGGTTGCTCTCGTCGCCCGGGACATCCGCCGGGGCTTCGAGTCCCAGCCGCAGTCCGGGTTCTCCCGCCGTCAAGGTGATCTCGTCGACCAGGCGCAACCGGAGCATCATGGTCTCGATCTCGTGGTAGCCGTCGCCCCGCGGGCCGACGACACGGAGCCGCAGGTTGAGCTTGGCCGGAGCGAGCAGGTTCACCGAGTCGCTCGAGTTCGCCGCCTCCTTCCTCCCTTCGCTCATCCGGCTGCGCCCTCCGTCGTGGCGGACTCCTCGGCCACTGCCGCGGTCTCCACCGGCGCGGCCGCATCGGAGTGCTGCCGCACGTCGCTCCATCGGAGGCCGAACCGGCGCACGTAGAGGAGCCCGAGGACGGTGACCGGGATGAACGTCAGGATGTGGTAGCTGGTCGCGAAGCTGACGATCGCGGCGTCGCCGATTCCCCACGGCTGCAGTCCGATGCGTGCGCCGGCCTCGAAGACGCCGAAGAAGCCGGGCGTCGACGGCAGCGCCACGGAGAAGCCGATCACCGCCTGCAGGAACATGGAGCCGATGAACCCGGGCGTCGTGATCTCGAACGCGAGAAGGCCGGCCCAGATCGACACGCCGAGGCAGACCCAGACGACCACGCTCCAGCCGACCGCACGGACGAGCACTCGCACGCGCGAGAGAGCGCCGAGACCGTGCACGAGCGTCGTGACGAGACCGGTGGCTCGATCCGACAGGCTGTCCGGGACGAGACGGCCGGCGGTCGCCTCCCAGAAGCGAAGGGTGACCGAAGGCCAGCGCGCCACGAGCCACAGCACGAAGAACCCGAGCGCGAAGACGACCGAGCCGGCCATCGCCGTGCGATGCACCCACGCCGCCGCCGCCGTGTCGCCGAGCGGAAAGGCCGGGGAAAGGATCGCGCCGACCAGGAAGGAGGCGAGCACCAGACCGTCCAGCACCCGCTCCACGACGAGCGAGCCGACGCTCGCGCCGAACGGGAGGGCCGCGACGCGGGCCAGGACGTAGGCCCGGATGATCTCGCCGAGACGAGCCGGGAAGATGTTGTTCGCCGCGAATCCGGCGCAGGTGGCTCCGAAGCGCGCCTCGAACGACGAGCCCGTGTGGCCGGGCTCGAGCAGCACCCGCCACCGAATGGCGCGGAGCACGAAGCTGAAGGTCGCCAGCACCACGGCCGCGATCAGCCACCAGGGGTTCGCTCCGCGTAGCTCCGTCCACACCGATCCCGGCGAGACGTCCCGGAGCACCCACCAGAGGAGGAGCAGCGTGACGGCGGCGCCGAGGACGCCGCGGGCGCGTCGGCTCACGTAGCGCCGCGTCGCGACTGCTGCGCCCTGGCGCGGCGGACGATCTCCTGCATCTCGCGGACGGCTCGCTCGAGGCCCACGAGAACGGCACGGCTCACGACCGAGTGGCCGATGTTCAGCTCCTCGCAGTCGGCGATGGCGGCCACCGGGGTGACGTTCTCGTACGTGAGCCCGTGACCCGCGTGCACGGCCAGCCCCAGCTCGCGGCCGAGCGCCGCGGCGGAGCGCAACCGCTCTACCTGCCCGGAGCGTTTCGCCGGCGTCGCGGCGTTGGCGAACTCGCCCGTGTGCAACTCGACGGCCTCCGTTCCGAGCTCCGCCGCCCTGCGGACCGCTTCGGTATCCGGATCGATGAAGAGCGACGTGCGAATTCCGGCGGCCGCGAGGCGCTCGATGATCGGCGCGATCTCCTTTTCGACCTCGGCGAGCGCCAGGCCGCCCTCGGTCGTGATCTCCTCGCGCCGCTCCGGCACGAGCGTGACCTGGTGCGGACGGATCGCCCGGGCGATCTCCTCCATCTGGTCCGTGGTGGCGATCTCCAGGTTCAGCGGCGTCCGGATCGTCTCGCGAAGCAGCTCGACATCCCGATCCTGGATGTGCCGACGGTCCTCGCGCAGGTGGACGGTGATGCCGTCCGCGCCGCCGAGCTCGGCCAGGACGGCCGCCCGGATCGGATCGGGCTCGTCTGTGCGGCGGGCCTGCCGCACCGTGGCGACGTGGTCGATGTTGATGTAGAGACGCATGGCGGCAGGATATCACGCGCCCGGACGACGGGCGAG
>CAZOEX010000294.1:0-2978 GCA_964578925.1 uncultured Gemmatimonadota bacterium
TTCGGGAAGGCGATTCCCACCCAGCTGTCCGTGGGACGGCCGTAGTCGTCGCCCACCAGGAAGCAGCCCATGCGCCCGATCGCGTACGCCAGCGGGAGCGCGACCGCGATACCGTCGGCCAGGGGTGGAATCGCCTCGTCGCGGCGGCGGATCATCAGGATCACCGCCGCCGCACCGCCGAGGAATCCGCCGTACCAGACGAGCCCGGCGCGCGAGAAGAGCATGCCCAGGGGATCGTGCACCGTGAGATCCCAGTTGAGCAGGACGTAATAGAGCTTCGCGCCGACGATTCCGCCGATCAACGCGCCGAGCAGCAGATCGCCGGCCAGCTCGGGGTCCTTGCCCATGCGATCGAACTCCGACCGTGCCACCCAGTAGGCCGCCAGGAAGGCGAGGGCCATCATCACGCCGAACGAAGTGATCGTGAGGCGGCCGATGACCGGAAGGTCCAGCGTGATCAGTTCGGGGTACATGGACTGCCTCTCTGCGCGGTGGCGGATGCGGAGGATGAAGAGCTGTACGGGGTGAGCCCCGGGAACGGATAGGCCGGATCCGCGTTCAAGTCCAGCCCCGCGGTCTCCCCGGCGAGGAGCTTTCGCCGGGCCAGGTGGGCGATCATCGCGGCGTTGTCGGTCGCGAGGCGGGGCGGAGGAAGATGGATTTCGGCGCCGTCCAGCTCGGCACGGAACCGCTCGCGGAGCCGTCCGTTGCGCGCGACACCACCGCCCAGCACGACGCGATCGCAGCCGGTGAGATCCAGGGCTCGCCGGGTCTTCGACACGAGTACGTCCAGCACCGCCGCCTGAAACTCCGCCGACAGGTCCGGTACCTCCGCGTCGAAGCCGGCTTCGCCCGTGCGGTTCCGAACCTCGTCGGCCAGGAGCGCGGCCGCGGTCTTCAGTCCGCTGAAGGAGAAGTCGAACCAGGCCGAATCCTCCGGCGAATCGGCGGAGGAGAGCATCGGCCGGGGCAGGTCGTACACTCCCGGACGGCCCTCCCGCGCCCTCCGCTCGATCTCGGGACCGCCCGGGAACCCGAGGCCGAACGTGCGTGCCACCTTGTCGAACGCTTCCCCTACCGCGTCGTCGCGCGTCTCCCCGAGCAACCGGTAGTCACCCCAGACGGGCACGTGGAGGAGCATCGTGTGCCCGCCGGAGATTAGCAGTCCGACGAAGGGCGGCACGGCGCCGGTGGCTTCTATGGAGTTCGCGTGCAGATGCGCCTCCATGTGATGAACCCCCACGAAGGGCAGATCCCGCGCGTAGGCGAATGCCTTGGCCCAGTTCAGGCCGACGAGAAGGGCGCCGATCAGGCCGGGGCCGGCCGTGACGCCGACGCCGCGAATCTCCCCCGCTCGCAGGCCGGCATCCTCGAGCGTGCCGACCACGACGTCGTCGAGCTGGCGAAGATGGGCGCGCGCCGCGATCTCGGGTACGACGCCTCCAAAGTGTTCGTGCGCGTCCTGCGAAAGGATGACGTGGCCCAGCAGGCCCTCGTCCGAGACGACGGCGGCCGAGGTCTCGTCGCACGAGGTCTCGATACCGAGGACCGGCCCGCCGTCGTAGCTGCGCTCGGCCATCACGATCGCGGACCGATCGTCGCGGTCCGGGGGGCGACGGTCACGGCGACGGGCCCCTCCGACGCGGCGTCGACCAGGTCGCGCAAGGTGACCTGATACGGTGCTTCGGGAGGCTCCGCCACGTCCACCGACAGCTCCCCGATTCGGTCGGCCAGCGAGTCGACCGCCGACGCCACCCCACGCAGGCTGACCGTAGCGGAATCCGGCTCGATGCGGGCGCGATCGGCTCCCGCGCCCGCCATTCGAACCGGAACCCGAAGATCCCGGACGACCAGCGAGTCGAGGTTGATCGTGACGAGCACCGTGGGTGGATCGGCCTCCGCTCCGCGAACGCCGGTCGGCAGCTCGAGGGGGATGTCGCGCAGGACGGTGTTCGTGAGGCCCTCGAGCCGCACGGAACGGGTCGGCAAGCGGGACAGGCTTTCGACCCACGACGCCGGCCCCTGCACGGTGACGGTCTCCGGCTGTACCTGGATGGGCTGCACGATCGTGTAACCGGCGGCCGGAACGGGATCCACGTCGGCCACGACCGGAACGCGAGCCGAACGGCGGCGCTCGAAGCGAAGATCGACGCTCGACGGGGTGATGTAGCTCGGCGCCACGCCCGCCTCCCGATCGTATTCGAGCTGATCGACGGGAAGCGGTACCTGCATGTTCTCGGCGGTGACCGAATCTATGGAGACGCGCACGACGGGCTTCTCGGTCAGCAGGCCGAAGAACGCCCGGCCCGGCCCCTGAAAGGTGGTGCTCACCTCCCGGGGGGCGTCCACGAGCACCCAGGCGCTGTCGCGCACCTCGACCGACACTTCGGTCGGAACGGGCTGCGCCTGGCGTTCGTCGGCCGTGACGCTGATCCACAGCATCGCGACCACGACGAGCGCCGCCAGCTTGAAGCCGATGTTGTCGAGGAAGATGCGGCGCCAGTTCACAGCAGGCTCGTCTCCTCGTCCCGGGAGGACCCTTCGTCCTCGTCCCGCCCCCGATTTTCTTCGTTCAGGCGATCGCGGTCGCCCGCCACCCGCAGCTCGACCGGGTCACCCGCCCGAAGGCTGTAGCCGACCGGCGGGTACTGGCCGACGATGCGACCGGGCGCCTGCCTCGCACCCGGATCGAACGAAATCGACCCGAGTTCGAGGCCTGCCTCGCCGAGGATCTCGACCGCATCGTCGATATGCATACCGTGCATGTCCGGCACCGCGACGATCGGCGCGCCCTCGCTGACGACCAGCACGATGTCGCCGGGTACGGCAAGTTCGGTCCCGGCGGGCGGCCGCGTCTCGATCGCACGTCCGGCGGAAATCGGATCCTCGCGCCGTTCGACCTCGACCTCGTAGCCGAGGCGCTCCAGGACGATGCCCGCCTGGCGTTCCGAGAGGCCGGCCACGTCGGGAAGCGTGTG
>CAZOEX010000295.1:0-2967 GCA_964578925.1 uncultured Gemmatimonadota bacterium
TAGTCGCCTTCGTACATCTCGATGATGTCCGCGGGCCACGCGGCCATCGGGTGCGTGCCGGGTTCGACGTCGCTGAACCCGTCCTCCACTACGCTATGCGTGATCAGGTGGCCGACGGTCACGGAACGGCGGTCTCCCGAGTCATCCCGCAAATCGACGGTGACCGGGTTCCGCTCCAGCCGCTCGACCACTGTTTCGAGGGCTGACAGGAGCCCCCCCTCCGGGATGCGGTCCCGCAGCTCGGGCGATCGTTCCGCGTCTTCGGCGACCCGGCCGAGCGCCTGCAGGATCTCCCCCGGCATGTCGTAGGTGTGGTCCGGGCCCTCGAAACCGCCGAGCACGGCGCGGGCCACGAGCTCCGGGTGGTAACCCATGACGGCGCTCGCCCAGTGGGATCCGAAGCTGTTTCCCCACAGCGCGATCCGGTCGTAGCCGAGCGCCCGGGCGACGTCGGCCACGTCGGCCGCCGCCTCCCGGACGTTGAACCCGTGGCGATCGATGCCCCGGGCCTCCCAGAACGCGCGGCACTCCACGGCGACGGCGGCGATCGCGGCCATTCGGGCCTCGTAGGGCTGTGTATCGTCGAAGATCGGCCGCTCGCTGGGCCCGCACGGCATGGCCGGACGGCTCGCGTCGAAGCCCCGCTGGCCGACGAGGACGTAGTCGGCGTGACGGGTGAACGGGCGAATCCACTGCTCGTAGAAGCCTTGGCGCTCCAGGTTGCCGTTGGAGAGGCCGCCGAATCCCGGCCCGCCCGAAAGCTCGAAGATGGGGGCGTCCCACGCCGACGCGGGATCCTCGGCCGGGAAACGGTGAAACTCGACAGCCACGACCTCGTCCGTCCCTGTGGGCCGATTCATCGGCACGAAGATCAGGCCGCGCTCGACTTCTCCCAGACGTCCGTTCTCCATCGTGAAGCGGTCGGTGGTCAGGAACACGGTGCCGGGAGCGGGGGCCGAGGGGGGCGCGATCGACACGGCGTCGGAGCCGCCGATCTGGCTCGACCCGGCGGACTGGCTCGACTGGGCCCCGACGGGTGCCGCCGATGCTGCGAGCACCGTCGCGGCCAACGCGGTCGATCCTGCTCCCGCCCACGGCCCGCCGAGTGCCATTCCTGCTCCGCGGAGTGCCATCCTCAGGCCGCCGAGTGCCACCCTCGCCCCGCCGGGTCGCGCCCTCACGGCGCACCTCCCTCATCTTCCGGGGCCACGGCCATGGCCCGGATCTCGATCAGCGCCCCGTCCAGGAACAGCCGATCGACGCCGATCGCCGTCCAGGCCGGGTAGGGCGGCCCGTCGAAGTAGCGGTCCTTCACCTCGATGAAACGCCGTCCCAGTTCGCCCAGATTCACGTGATACGTGGTGATCTCCGCCACGTCGTCCAGCGAGAGGCCGGCTCCGTCCAGCACGGCCGACAGCCGCTCGAACACCCGGACGAACTGCGCCTCGGGCCCGTTGTCCTCGGCGCCGCCGCTGTAGCCGATGACGCCGCTGAGCAAGAGAACGTCTCCCATTCGCACGGCGGGAGCATACCGGCTCCTCTCGTAGCTGCGCTCGAAGCCCTCGGGCACGATCGCCTCCCAGGCGCGGTCCCCCTGTTGCGCCACCTCCTGGGCATCGGCGCAAGCGGCCGACGCTGCAAGGAAAGCGAGACCGGCGACGAGACTCGGAAACCCGTTCCTGGAAGTGTCGGATCCGGCCCTGAGCTGGTCACGTCGGTCGAAGTGCATGTGTCCGCCCCCTCCTCACGTCGTTTTCAATTCCCTCGGCGAGGATGATCGGGTTGGACGAACAGCGGCAACCGTCGTGGGACGGACGGCGAGATCCGCGGGAAGAGTGGGGGCGTGACGGAGTTCAGCGGGTGGCCCGGTGGCGCCGGAGCGGCGTGGGTGACGCATACGAACGCGTCTCGGTCGGCTACTCCAGTCGGGCGATCGCGGCGCGCAGCTCCTCGCCGCGCCGCCGGCTGGCCGAGAGGCGGGTCCCGTCGCGGAGCGAGATCTCGTGCGTTCCGTTGGGTTGCGGACGGACCTCGCGGACACGGTCGAGGTTGACGATCGCCGAACGGCTGACACGCAGGAACCGGGCACTGTCGAGGCGGTCGTCCATATGCTTCAGCGTGTCGCGCACCAGGTACTCCCGGCCGTCGGCGTGGATCCGCACGTAGTTGCCGGCGGACTCGATCCAGGCGACTTCGTCCGGCTGAAGGAAGACGACCGTGCCGCCGTCCCGGATCACCAGCCGGTCCGCTGCGACGGAGGCGCGCGCGGCCGTCCCGGAGGGCTCGTCCCCGAACAGCCGGAGCAACGCCCGGGTGTTTCGGTGCAGCTCCGCCGTCGTCTCCTGGCGTAGACGCCGCTTGACCCGCTCCGTCGCATCCCGGAGCCGTTCGCGGTCGAACGGTTTCAGAACGTAGTCGATGGCGTCTAGCTCGAACGCGCGGACGGCGTGCTCGTCGTGCGCCGTGACGAACACGAAGGCGGGCGGCGACTCCATCTCGCCGAGCGCGTCGGCGACGGCGATTCCGTCGAGACCCGGCATGCGGATGTCGAGGAATACGAGGTCGGGTCGCTCACGGCGCAGCAGCTCGAGGGCCTCGTCGCCGTCGGCGGCTTCGCCGACGACCTCCAGATCGTCGTCTTCGTGGAGCAGCCGCAGAAGCCCCTCGCGGGCGACGGGCTCGTCGTCGACAACAACGGTGCGGATCACGGGGGGGGCGACGAAGCTCGTGTTCGACATGTCCGGATTATGGCGAATCTTCGGAGCGCTCGCGTCCGGCGTCGAGCTCGTCACGCCGCCTCCTCGCCCGCTCCAGAAGGTCGCGGAATCGCGGTTCGTCCCGCAGTCCGTCCAGAAACCAGTCGTGCTCGGCGAGGAACGGCAGGTTCAGCATGCCCAGATCGATCTCACGCCCCAGCCAGTCCAGGGCGCGTTCGTTCTCCCCGGCCAGCGCGTAGCAGTGGGCGAG
>CAZOEX010000296.1:0-2960 GCA_964578925.1 uncultured Gemmatimonadota bacterium
GTCGGCTTCGGCCTTGTTGTATTCACCGAATGGGATACTCTCATTATCTCACTCCCTTGATTCGGGTCCAGTCGGTGTGGCGCGACTGACGGCGCGTCACCGGGCCAGTGTAGGCCAAGGCTGAAGAGATTACGAACCTGGGCACTGGCGTTTCCCGTCGCCCCGACTCGGGCGGCTGTGCTAGGTAGCGCGATGCTGCGGGCCGAAGCCCGCTCATGTTAAGGGTTGTTCGCTGCCTGCCTTTGCCACTGGCCCCGCGTACTGCCGACGACGCCCAGTGGCAGGCGGCGAACAAGCCTCAGGGAAGGAAACCGCGGGGGTGTGCCGAGGCGGTGGCTATGGGGATTTGAAGTCCCGATCCGCGTGTCTGGTAGGCGGTGGCGATCGCCGAGGCTTGATAGATCGTCGAGCGTTGGGCGCGATCAGGGGGTTGGTAGTGGGTGAGTGGGGTTGACTGGAGGGCGTTGCTGGCGTTTCGCGCGCGTGCACACGAGCTTTGCCGCCACCCCGGTGCTGGCGGTGAGCGATGCGATCGGAGGGTTGGGCGAGCGCCTGTCACAGCGTGCCCGATCCGGGTGGCGCGCGCGGATGCTGCCCGCGCTCGAAGGTCTCGATGACGATCATCGGTGCGCCGCACGATGGACAGACGTACGGCGTGTTGGGGGTGTCAGCGCTCGGGCCTGTCGCGGCGTCGGTTGGGAGGCGTTGAGGCATCTGTGCAGCGAGGAGGTCGCGTGCGCACCTGACGTTCTCGGCCCGGCCGGGGTTGGCGAACAGCCCATAGTGACGGATGCGGTGGAAGCCGCCGGGCAGCACGTGGAGGAGGAAGCGGCGGATGAACTCGTCGGTGGCCAGCGTCATGGTTTTGTAGCGCTCGTGGCCCTGGATGCGGTAGTCCTTCCACCGGAAGGTGACGCCGCGCTCGTCACAGGCGATCAGTCGGCTGTTGGCGATGGCCACCCGGTGGGTGTAGCGCGAGAGGTAAGCCAGTACCGCTTCGGGTCCGGCGAAGGGTCGCTTGGCGTAGACGACCCACTCGACCCTGCGCATCGACCGTAGCCACTCGGTGAAGGCGGTGACGTTGGCGAGCTCTTTGAGATGCCCCAGGCACTGCAGTTGACCGGCTCGATGGGCCACCTGAAGCCTCTCCAGGAACCGGCGCCGGAACAGCCGGGACAGCACCCGGACCGGCAGGAAGAAGCCGCGCCTGCACGGCACCCATCGTTGCCCATCGGGCGAGAGACCACCCCCCGGGACGATGCAGTGCACATGAGGGTGATGGGTCAGGGCGGAGCCCCAGGTATGCAGCACGGCCGTGAGCCCGATCCGAGCCCCGAGGTGCTTCGGATCGGCGGCGATGGTGAGCAACGTCTCGGCCGCGGCCTTGAACAGCAGATCGTAGACGACGGCCTTGTTCTGGTAAGCGAGGTCGGCGACCGGCGCCGGCAGGGTGAAGACGACGTGGTAATACGCCACCGGCAACAGCTCCGCCTGGCGCTCGGCGAGCCACTGGCGCGCAGCCGCCCCCTGGCACTTGGGACAGTGTCGGTTGCGGCAGCTGTTGTAGGCGATCTGGATCGCTGAACAGCTGTCGCAGCGCAGCACGTGGCCGCCGAGCGCGGCGCTACGGCATTGCTCGATGGCCGACATCACCTTCAGCTGGCCGAGGCTCAAATGCCCGGCGTGAGCTCGCCGGAAGGCTTCACCCTGGGCGCGGAAGATGTCACCGACCTCGAGGTGAGGCCGGGGCACGGTAGCGGCTTAGGGGGTCGAGGTCATGTCCAGATACTCCAGCGGCCCCTTCACCTCATGAAGGATCTTCGTCGCCACGTGGGTATAGCGGGCGGTGTTGTCGAGCTTCTGGTGGCCGAGCAGCACCTGGATGACCCGGATGTCCTCGCGGTGCTCCAACAGGTGCGTGGCGAAGGCATGGCGCAGGCCATGCAGGGTCACGCGCTTGTCAATCTCGGCGGCGTCGACGGCGCGATGGAAGGCGCGGTTGAGCTGCCGGGCCGAGAGGTGGTTCACCGGGTTCTGCCCCGGAAACAGCCAGCCACCGGGCAGCACCTTGTGCTGCGCTTTGCCCTCACGCCACCAGGCGCGTAACAGCTCGAGCAGCGCTGGGGAGAGCATGGCGTAGCGATCTCGCTTGCCCTTCCCCTGCTCGACGCGGATGACCATGCGCTTGCTGTCGATGTCGGTCACCGTGAGGTGGACGACTTCGCTGGCCCGCAAACCGGCACCATAGGCGACGCCGAGGGCAGCCTGGTACTTGAGGCTGCCGGCGGCCTTAAGCAGGCGTGTGACTTCCTCGACGCTCAAGATCACCGGGAGCTTGCGCGGCTGGTGGACGTGGCTCGTGTGCTTCATCATGCCCGGTCGGTCCAGGGTCACCTCGAAGAAAAATCGTAAGCCGGTGAGGGTGGCGTTCAGCATGCCGCTGGAAGTCCCCTGCTGAACCAGGTGCAGCTGGTAGCGCCGCAGGTCCTCGGCTGTGGCCGTGTCCGGCGACTGGCCGAAGAACCGGGTGAAGTTCTTCACGGCGCGGATGTAGGCGATCTGGGTCTTGGGAGAAAGCTTGCGCAACGTCATGTCATCGATCATCCGTTGCCGCAAAGCACTGACAGGTTTGTTAGACTGCTTCATGGGTCTGCCTCCTGTGTTGGGGGTGTAAAGGTGTTGCAACCCAAACCTCAACACAGGACAGACCCATCCTCCATGTACTAGATCAAATTCACAGCACCACCCCTGGCCGGCCACCCTCTACCGCGCGAGCGGTTTAGTTCTCTGGCCGCTAGCACGCTATTGCACCGCAGTAAACGAAGGTCGGCTTAGCGTCTGAGTCCAGACCATCTTACGACCCATGCGGACGGTAACTATCGACCCAAAGCGGTCCTTAAGGAGCCGAACCGTCCTTGCGGATAGGTGTCAGTTCGCAGTGGGTCAAAGCCGATGCGCCC
>CAZOEX010000297.1:0-2950 GCA_964578925.1 uncultured Gemmatimonadota bacterium
ATCTACGACGAGGACGACGCCATGCGCGCCGTGAAGACGGCGATGGAGGAGGTCGGGCTCGACACGTCGAGGTGGACCCCGCGCGCCCTCCGCAGCCGCATCTCCGACGCGAAGAACGCCATGGTCGGTCCCGACGAGTACGCCACGACCGCCTTCGACCTGATGTCGCGCGCCGTGGCCGACGTCTATCCCGTGTACGAACGCATCCTGGCGCGTTCGGCGGCCTACGACTTCGACGACCTTCTCGTGCAGTCGGTCCGCCTCCTCGAGACCGTGCCCGACGTGGGCCGCCGCTACGCCGAGCGGTTCCGTCACGTGCTGGTGGACGAATACCAGGACACGAACCACGCCCAGTACCGTATCGTGAAGCACCTCGCGTCCGCGCACGGGAACATCTGCGTGGTGGGGGACGACGATCAGTCCATCTACGGCTGGCGGGGCGCCGACCTCCGTAACATTCTCGACTTCGAGCGCGACTTCCCGGGCACCGAGGTCGTGCGGCTCGAGCAGAACTACCGCTCGACGGCCTCGATCCTCGAAGTGGCCAACGAGGTCATCGCCCGCAACCGGGCCCGCAAGGAGAAGCGGCTGCACACCGAGCGCCCCGGCGGCCGGCCGGTCGTGGTGCTGCAGCTCTCCGACGAGCGGGCCGAGGCCGCGCGGGTGGTCGAGGAGATCCAGTCCCGGCTCGGCGATCGCGAGGCCGGCGACTTCGTGATCCTCTATCGGACGAACGCGCAGTCGCGGCCGTTCGAGGAGGCGCTGCGACGCGCCGGGCTCCCGTACCGCATCGTCGGCGGCGTTCGATTCTACGAGCGGCGGGAAATCCGGGACGTGCTCGCCTACCTTCAGCTCGCGGTGAATCCGGCGGACGAGGCTGCGTTCAGCCGGAGCGTGAGCTGGCCGCGAAGAGGCGTCGGATCGGTCACCCTGGAGCGGCTTCGCGCCGCCGCGTCCGAGTCGGGGGAGACCCTCCTGGCGGCGGCCGAGCGAGCGCGGGACATCGAATCGCTCCCCACGGCCGGCGCCAGAGCGCTCGAGGACTTCGCGGCCGGCATCTCGGCCCTCTCCGAGCTCGCTCGCGAGGCGACGGCCGAGGAGGTGTTGCGCGAGGCCATCCGTTCCTTCGGCTTCGTGGCGGCGCTCGAACAGGAAGAAGACGGCCAGGACCGCATCGCGAACCTCACGGAGTTGATGGCGGCCGCGGCGGCCTTCGACCCGTCCGAGGTCGAGGACGGCGCGCCCGACGCCACCGATCTCGAACTCTACCTGCAGTCGACGATGCTGCGGACCGATCTCGACGAGGTCGACCTCGGCGAGGAAAGCGTGACCCTGATGACCCTGCACAACGCGAAGGGCCTCGAATATCCGGTCGTCTTCGTCGTCGGGCTGGAGGAGGGGCTCTTCCCGCTCGCCCGCTCGATGGAATCGGACGAGGAGCTCGAGGAGGAGCGGCGTCTCTTCTACGTCGGCGTGACCCGGGCGCGCGACGAGCTCTTCCTGACCCATGCGGACCGGCGATGGCGCTACGGAGACGAGTCGTCGTCCTCGCCGTCGTCCTTCCTGGCCGAACTGCCGGAGGGTCCGGTCGAGCATCGGCGTGTCGGGGGCGGCTTCGGCGGGTACCGCGGCCGGCGTTCCGGCCGGCGGCGCTCCGGTTCCGGCCGGTCCCGTCCACCGGGCTCGCCGGGCTCCGGACGACACGGCTCGGGCCGCGGGCTCTCGTCGTCGGACTTCGGCGGCCGGCGCTTCGATTGGCAGCGATCGGGAGCCGCGGCCGAAGCGGAGAACGGCGCGTCGGCGGTCGATGGCGAGGAGGGGCTCCGTTACGACTACTCCGACTCGCAGGAGGAGCTGCGCATCGAGGTCGGCGCCAGCGTCCTGCATCCGGAGTTCGGGCAGGGCGAGATCCTGAAGGTGTCGGGAGAGGGGCGGCGCACGAAGGCCGAGATCGACTTCGGCGCCTCGGGCACCCGGAAAGTGATGGTCGCTTACGCCGGGTTGCGCCCCGCCTGATCGCTTCGCGTGCGGCGGTCGGCCGCCGGCGAGCTCCCGTTGCGCGAGACATCCGGACGGTTCGCGTTGGCGTCGAAGCCGATCTCGTGGACGGGCTCCAGGAGGCGACGCACGTCGTCGAGCTCCGGGGCCGGCGCCGCGCGCACGGCCCGTTCGATCATCCGGAGCGCGCGGTCGCTCGTTCGCCCACGCTCATGCCAGAGCTCCGTGGGCCCGGTCGGCAGGGGAAAGTGGTGGTCGGCGGTCGCGAGGATCGCCTCGCCCGTGCGCCAGCCGCCCGCCATCAGCGCCCGCCGCCGGATCTTCTTCGCCTCGCCCAGGCTGTCCTCGCCGATCGGGTCGTGGGTGACCGCGAGGCTCTCGTCGCGACGGATCAGGAAGTCGACGGCCATCTGGAAGTTGTGCCGCTGATAGCGCGAGACGGTCGTCGGATCGAGGTCCCAGCGCGAGTTGTCGATCACGGTGTCGAAGATCGCCTGCCAGCTCTCGTTCCCGTTGATCCGGATCATCCCGCGGAAGATCCGCCGGTTCGTGCTGAAGGTGAAGAGCGTGCTCGAGAGGATCCGCTGGAAGAGTGCGTCGGTGTGGCCGTGGTCGAAGCGGGTGACGATCCAGCGCGCGAAGCTCGAGTACCCGGTCCCGAGGTCCGAGTCCATCCGGTGCTCCCAGTAGCTGTGCCCGAGTCCGCGCGTGCTGGAGGTCAGGAGCAGCATTCGGGGCACGAAGGAGTTGTGGGCCAGCACGTCGGCCGCCAGATGGCACTGGTATCCGAGCATCGCCGACTGCAGCCGCTCGTCCTCGCCCGCCGCCTCGTACATTTCCGTCGCTACGTGCCAGTGATGGCAGTGGCGCCCGACCGGGGCGTACTTCTTCGCCATCGAGATGTCGGCCGCCAGGTTGCCGTAGAGGAAGTCGATCGGATACTGGGCCAGGA
>CAZOEX010000298.1:0-2941 GCA_964578925.1 uncultured Gemmatimonadota bacterium
GCCGGGTCGTCGAGGGCTTCGAGCCGTCGTTTCCGCTGCAGGCGGAACCGGACGAGCTGCCACCGGGTGCGCCCGACGCGGACGCCGTCCCGTCCCGGCTCGGCCGCGGCCGCCGAAATCGCTGATCTCCTTTCGCCTTCCGCCCGCCGCTCGTAGCTTTGACCGCTTGTCATCGAACCCGGCGCTGACGCCCGACGGTGCGGCGCCGGCAACGCTCAGCATAATACGGTAGCCCATGGGGACGATCAGAACCCGCATCCTCGTAATTCTCGGCCTGGCCCTCTTCTGCGGCTGGTCGCTCCTGCCGGAGTCCGTGCCCGACCCGCAGGACCCGGGCCGGCAGATGAAGGTCTCGTCGATCAACCTCGGCCTCGACCTCGCCGGCGGAATGCACCTCGCGGTGGAGGTGGACGACCCGGACGACACCCTCGACGAGGAGGCACGCGCCGACGCGCTCGACCGCACGCTCACGACGATCCGCAACCGCATCGACGAGTTCGGCGTGCGGGAGCCGACGATCCAGAAGGTGGGCGACGAGCGGATCATCGTGGAGCTCGCGGGCATCGACGACCCCGAACGGGCCAAGGAGATCGTCGAGCAGACGGCCTTCCTGGAGTTCAAGCTCGTCCGCAATGACGGGGCGCTCCGGGAGGCGCTGCCCCGCATCGACCGGGCGATCGTGGCCGTCGTGCCGCCCGAGGAGCTGGAGCCGGTGGACGTGATCGGCGAGGAGGAGGCGCCGGGTCTGGACGAGCTGCTCGGTGCCGGCGACACGTTGCCGGGTGCGGGCGACACCCTCCCGGGCGCCGACACGCTCCCCGCCGATGACACGCTACCCGACGGCGGGCAGGAGACCGACACCATCGACGGCGGCGCGGACCAGGCCCAGCAGGCGGAGACCGCCCCCTCGCGGCGCCCCCTGTCGGCCCTGCTGCTCGAGCGTGGGGTGCCGGGGATGTACCTGGTAGCCGAGCAGGATCAGCCGACCGTCGAGCGCTTCCTGGCGCTGGACACCGTGCAGGCGATGCTCCCGCGGAACACCGAGCTGCGCTGGAGCGCGAATCCGGAGACGGTCGGCGAGGGCAGCTACCGGGTTCTCTACGTGCTGAACCCCGACCCGATGTTGACGGGGGATCGGCTCGAAGACGCCGGACCGGTGGCGCGCGATCCGAACACGAACGTTCCCTACGTACCGTTCCAGACGACCCGGCAGGGCGCCCGGATCTTCGAGCGCTCCACGAGCCGGAACGTCGGCCGCTACATGGCGATCGTTCTGGACGGCCGCGTGCAGAGCGCCCCGACGATCAACGAGACGCTGTCACGGCGGGCGCAAATCACGATGGGCGGCGGCGCGAGCCTTCAGGAGGCCCAGGACCTGGCGCTCGTGTTGCGCGCCGGTGCGCTGCCGCAGCCGATCCGCATCGTCGAGGAGCGCACGGTCGGCCCGTCGCTCGGCCAGGACTCGATCGACGCCGGAACGCTGGCCTTCATCGTCGGCATCCTCGGCGTGGTCGTGATCATGATCCTATACTATCGCATCGCGGGGGCGATGGCGGTGGTTGCGCTGGCGCTCTACGTCCTCTTCATCATGGGGGCCCTGGCGGGTCTGCGAGCGACACTGACGCTGCCGGGCATCGCGGGGCTGATCCTCTCGATCGGGATGGCGGTGGACGCGAACGTCCTGATCTTCGAGCGAATACGGGAGGAAGCCGACGCGGGGAAGACGCCACGCACGGCGGTGGAGAATGGATTCGCCCACGCGCTGTCTGCGATCGTCGACGCGAACCTGACGACGCTGATCACCGCCGGTATCCTGTACCAGTTCGGCACCGGTCCCGTGCGCGGCTTCGCTGTGACGCTGTCGATCGGGATCATCGCGTCCTTCTTCACGGCGCTGTACGTGACGCGCACCTTCTTCCTGATCTACCTCGAGCGCCGCTCGCCGAGCGAACCGCTGAGCATCTGACGAGAGCTTTCGATAGATGAGACTGTTTCGAGACGCTTCATTCGAATTCCTCCACTCGCGCCAGAAGGCGTACATCGTATCGGCGGTCGTGCTGGTGCTCGGGCTCGGCTCGATCATCCTGCACGGGGGGCTGCGCTTCGGCGTGGACTTCACCGGCGGTACGCTGCTCCAGGTGGAGTTCGCCGAGGAGACCACGGTGGCGGAGATCCGCGACGCCGTCGCCCCAGCCGGCTTCGGCGAGGCGCAGATCCAGCAGTTCGGCTCGTCCAGCGAGTTCCTGCTTCGGATCCAGGAGTTCGAAGCCGCCGGCGAGGGGTCGGTCGAGCAGGAGGTCGAGGCCGCCCTCGACGCCGGCTACGGCGACGGCTGGGAGATCACGCGCACCGAGGCCGTCGGCCCGCGCGTCGGCCAGGAGCTGCAACGGGGCGCCCTGATCGCGATCATGATCTCGTTCGCGCTCACGCTCGTCTACCTGGCCTTCCGGTTCGAATGGCGGTTCGGCGTGGCGGCGGTGATCGCGACGGTCCACGACATCCTCATTACCTTCGGGTTCATCTCCTTGATGAACATCGAAATCACCCTCACCACCGTGGCCGCGATCCTGACGATCGTCGGATACTCGCTCAACGACACGATCGTCGTGTTCGACCGGATCCGGGAGAATATCAAGAAGTACCGGAAGCTCAACTACATCGAGCTGGTGAACCGCAGTATCAACGAGACGCTGCCGCGGACGGTGCTGACCAGTGGAACCACGGTCGCCACGCTGTTCGCGCTCTTCGTTCTCGGCGGCGAAGTGATCCGACCCTTCGCCATGGTGCTGATTCTCGGTGTGTTGATCGGAACGTACTCCTCGATCTTCGTGGCTTCGCCCGCGTTGCTCGAGATCGAGAATCGTTCGGGCCACGCCTCGGAGTCCGCCATGAAGCGAGAGGACCGTCGAAGTCGAGGTGGCGGAACCGCTGGTGTTCGACT
>CAZOEX010000299.1:0-2925 GCA_964578925.1 uncultured Gemmatimonadota bacterium
GTGACCTCGATTTCGGTGCCGAGCAGGCGCCGGCAGGCCTCGCGCACGACCGCGACCGCCTGGGCGAGCAGCTCGTCGAGGACCTCGGCCGTGGCTTCCTTCAGCTCGCCCTGCGCCTCGGCGAGCTGGGCGGTCAGCGACTCGCGGTGCGACGGGTCCTCGCTGTGGCGGCGCTCCTCGCGCAGGTCCTCGATGAGGGTCTCGAGCTCCTCGGTTCGCCCCCGGATACGCGCGCGGAAGTCGTCCGTGAAGGCGCGGAGCTCCTCGTCGGAGACGTCTGAGATCTCCTCTTCGCGTGCGAGGATCTCGTTCACGATGGGCTGGAGCTTCTTCATTTCCCGCTCGAAGCGGGTGCCCAGCACCTTGTTGATGATCTGCTTCAGCATCTCGTCTCGTATCCCGTCGTTCGTTCTGCGATGTCACGTTCCCTCCAGGCGCGCCGCACCGCGTCGTGGATCGCCTCCGGCACCAGGTAGCGGACCGACCGACCCTCGTCCAGCCGGTTGCGCACCTCCGTGCTCGAAAGATCGACGCGCGTCACATCCAACCCGCGGAACGGAAACCGTGCGTCGGCACGCGGCGCCCGCCCGTCGCGGCGCATCACGACCAGCTCCGCCAGCTCGATGATTCGCTCGGGTCGGTGCCAGGCGCCGAACTCTTCATACTGGTCACGGCCGACCACGAGGAACAGCCGGGCGGCCGGGTGCGAAGCCCGAACCTGCTCCAGGGTGTCCACGGTGTAGGACGGTCCGTCCCGCCGGAGCTCCAGGTCGCTCACCTCGATCCGCGGATCGTCCGCGAAGACCGACCGGGCGAACGCGAGCCGCGTCTCGGCCGGCCAGACGGTGGTCCGATGCGGAGGCCGGGCGGCCGGGACGACGAGGAGCCGATCCAGCTCGAGCGCCTCGACGAGGTCGAGCGCGACGACCCGATGGCCCACGTGCGGTGGATCGAACGCTCCGCCGAAGATCCCGATCCGTTCCGGCTCGTTCACTCGCCCGTGGCGTTGCCCGTCGACGATTCCGCTGCCGTCGTATCCGTCTCCCGGGACACCGTCTCCGCCCCTTCCGTCGACGCCGCGAGCTCCCGGGCTTCCGGGCTGTCGGGGAACCTCTCCAGCAGGGTCTCCCGCGTGGCTTCGGCCTCGGCCAGAAACCCGACCTGCGAGTAGCTGTCGTGCAGCATCGCGAGCGCCCGCGGAATCACCGGTGCGTCGGGAAACTCTCGAAGCGCCGACTCGAAGTAGATGATCGCGGACTCGTAGTACTGTCGCTCGTAGTACCATCGTCCGACCACGTCGACCCGCTTCTCGGCCAGCTTCACGCGGGCGTCGCCGATCAGCTCGCGGGCGTCCCCGTCGAGCTCGCTCCGCGGAAAGAACTCGATGAGGCGCGTACAGGCTTCGATCGCGCGCCGCGTGAACTCCTGGTCGCGCTGAATCGACGGCGACAGCTCCCAGTACGAGCGGCACATCCCGAGCTGCGCGTCGTCGGCGACCGGACTGTTCGGTCGGCTGGTCGCCAGCATACGGAACTCATTGGCCGCGAGCAGGTGCTGATCGGTCCGCAGATAGGATTCGGCCAGCAGGTAGCGAGCGCTGTCCGTCGTCGCGTGAAGCGGCTCCCGGAAGAGAAGGTCCCGGAAACCGCGGATCGCGTCGTTGTACTTCCCGTTCTCGAAGCGGTCACGCGACCATTCGAAGCGTTCCGTAGGCGTCGCCTCGGGCGGCGGAAGGGCGACCGAACACCCCGCCGCGGCCAGACAGACGGTGACCAGCAGCGCGGCGGCCGTGCGCCGCCCGCGCGCGGGCCCAATGAGATGACTCGCTCTTCGTGACACCGAAACTATGACTTTCCGTAGCGGATTTCGCGAATTCGTTCTTCTGCCAGGCGTACGAGCGGGCCCGTGAGCGCGGGATTCAACTCGCGAACCATCTCGTACTCCCTTTCGGCCGCTTCGAGATTGCCCGCGCGACGAAGAATCTCGCCACGGGAGAAATGCGCCCGGTCCAGCAGCGTACGTGGAACCCCTTGACGTATCAGGAGGTCCAGCCTTCGCAGAGCAGGAGCCGAGCGGCCTGCCGCCCGATCTTGCTCGGCCACGTCGAACAGGCATTGACCGTACTGCCAGCGAGCGGCCGATCCTTCGCCCGTCTCTGCCCCCGGGCTCTCGAGATAGCGCTCGAAGTAGTCGAGTGCCTCCCGACATCCACCCATCTCCTGGAACGCCACGGCGGTCGACAGCCAGGTTTCGGGACCCGGCTCCCCCGTCTCCAGCGCGGACAGGTAGAGCGGCAGCGCCCTGCCGTAGTCCGACAGCTCGGCGTAGTAGTCGGCGAGCTCCAGCTTGAGATCGGTCGGAACGTACCCGAGTCCCAGCGGGAGAAGCGCCTCGAGCGCCCGCGCCATGTTGTCGGGGGATCCGTCCTCGAGCGCGACGCGCGCGGCACGCGCGAGTTCCACGGCCACGGAGCTTCGTACCGTGGAATCGCGCTCGAGCGCCTGCCGCAGATACTGGAGCGACGCTTCGACCTCGCCCCGTCGGGCGTAGGCGCCACCCAGGCGGAGCAGAAGATCGACCTCTTCCCCCTCCGTGCGCAGGGCGAGCTTGTATTCGGCGATCGCCTCGTCCGCCGAACCCGCCGCCATCAGGCGGTCTCCTCGCTCCGCGGGCCCCTCCTCGCCACCGCAGGCCGCCGCCAGGACCAGGAGCACCGTGACGACGAGCCCGGATCGGAGCAGCGATCGCTCGATCGAAGCGGGCGCGTCTCGCCGGCGGCGGGAACGAGTCGGCACGTCAGCCTCCGGCCAGCTCGGGCCGCGACGGGCGATGCCCGCGACGGCGCCGGAACAGGCCGTACTTGAAGATGCAGTAGATCGCACGAACTCCGTCCTTCCAGCCGATCTTCTTCCCCTCGGCGTAGGT
>CAZOEX010000300.1:0-2925 GCA_964578925.1 uncultured Gemmatimonadota bacterium
CCTCCGACTGGATGTCCCGGCCCATTTCCCGGAAGTGGCGCTTGACGCACTCCCACGCTCCGCGGGCGGTGATTCCCATCGCCTTGTGGTCGTAGCCCTTGGAGCCGCCGGACGCGAAGGCGTCGCCGAGCCAGAAATCGCGCTCGGCGGCGAGCGCGTTGGCCGTATCGGAGAACCGCGCCGTCCCCTTGTCCGCCGCCACGACCAGATACGGATCCTCGCCGTCCCGGATCAGGGTGTCGGGCGGGTGGACGACCTCGCCCCTAACGACGTTGTCCGTGACATCGAGCAGAGCGCCCACGAAGTCCCTGTAGCTTCGAACTCCCGCTTCGGCCGCGGCCTCCGGAGTCTCCGGCGGGCGCGTGACCACGAACGCGCCCTTCGCCCCGGCCGGAACGATGACCGCGTTCTTGACCTGCTGCGTCTTCACCAGGCCCAGCACCTCCGTGCGGAAGTCCTCGGGGCGATCGCTCCAGCGCAATCCGCCGCGCGCCACTTCGTCCATTCGGAGATGGGCGCCTTCCGTGCGGGCGCTGCTGACCCAGACTTCGAACTTCGGCACCGGTCGGGGCATGAAGTCGACCCCCGAGCAGGCGAATTTCAGCGCGATCGGCCGGCCCGGCTGTTTCCGGAACACCGGCTGGAAGTAGTTCGTGCGCACGGTAGCCCGGATCAGGACGTACAGGCGCCGCAGCGTTCGATCGTCCTCGATGCTGCCGACCCCGTCCAGGTGCTGGACGAAACGGTCCTCGAGAGCGGCGAGGGTCGCCTCACGATCTCCTTCCAGGGCGGGATCGAACCGGGCCGCGAAGACGTCGAAGAGAAGGCGGGCCGCTCGCGGCTGTTCGATCAGGGGACGGCGAACCGCGAGCCGGCTCGGCACGGCACCGATTCGGAAGGCGTACGCGGCGTACGCGTTCAGCAGGGCCGTCTCACGCCAGGAGAGGCCGGCCGACAGGACGAGTCCGTTGATTTCCAGGTTCCGCGTCCATCCGCGCTGCAGCGCGAGAAACGCGTCCGACATCCGGATCTCGGCGGACGCGCGGTCCACCTCCCAGCTGACCGGCGTCTCCACTTTGAACGTATGGATCGTCGTCTCGTCGGCCTCTTCCGTCTCCACGACGTACGCGTCCGCCTCGAGGACCCGAAAGCCCATGTTCTCGAGCACCGGCATCACGTCGCTCAGAACGAACCGCGCGCCCCGATCGAACACGCGGAGCTCGAATGCGTTGTCCTGCGGCGGGTCCAGCTCGGCGAGCACGATCTGTCGCTCTCCGCTGACCCGGACGCTCTCGAGGCGATCGATGTCGTCGGCCACCCGTCCCACCGTCGTCGCGGCCCGGTACTCGGACGAGAAGGCGCTTCCGTAGCGGCCCACGAGCTCGGCGGTCCGGCCCCTGTCGTGCTCGTCCTCGAGCCGTACCGTGAGGCGTTCGTTCCAGGTGAGAACCGTCTCTCGAATCGCCTCGCGCACGCTCGAGATGTCGATCGAACCCAGGTCCTTCACGTCCGAGGCGAGATAGAAATGCAGACGGGCCTGCTCGCCCTCGCCGATCGTCAGGTAGTAGTTGAGCAACCGTCCGTGGAACGCCTCGACCAGGATTTCCTGGATTCGCTGGCGAACTTCGCCCGAGAACTTCCGCCGCGGCAGGATGACCATGACGTTCGCACCGCGCGCCAGGGCGTCCGGGCGGGCGTAGATCAGGATGTCCTCGGTCCCGTGCGTCTCGACCACGGCGTCCACGATGCCCAGGAGCTCGGGCACCGGCGTGAGGAAGAGGTCCTCCTTCGGGAGGCTGTTGAACGTCCGGACGATCAGCCCGTGGTCGTGGGACCCCCTGTCGACCTGTTCGGCCTCGAGGATCTCCCGAAGCTTGCGGCGGAGAATGGGGATCCGCGACGCATCCTGGGCGAACGCCTTCGCCGTGAAGAGGCCGAGGAAGCGGCGCTCCGCCAGGACCTGTCCGTCCGCATCGATCTTCTTGATGCTGATGTCGTCCATCCGGGCGCGACGATGGACGGGTGAAAGCGAGTTGGTCTTCGAGACGATGAGCAGGGGCCCACCGATCAGCCGGGCCCTGAGACCCGGCGGGAGCTCCTCGATTTCGACGGGGTCGGCAAAAGCCGAGCGGCTCTCGTCCCGCAGAATTCCCAGCCCGGAGCCCGGATCCACTTCCACGGTGGTTCGCTCCTCCCCGGCCTCGAGCACGTATCGCCGGAAGCCGAGAAAGACGAAGTTCCCGTCCGCAAGCCACTCGAGAAGCTCCTGTACCTCCTGGATCTCGGGGGCCCGCCACGACATCTCGCGCTTCGCGTCCTCCAGGTCGGCGACGATCAAGCCGACCTGTTCGACCATCGGCTGGAAGTCCGAGGTGGCGGTCTGCAGGAGGCGGAGGTTGTCGGCCGTCTCCTCCTCCAGCTCTCGAGCTTCGTCCGCCGACATCGTCCCCTCGAGCACCATGAGCACGACCGAGGTGCGGTCACCCTCGCTCGTCCGATCCTGGACCTGGAGGATGCGCCCCCGCGCGTCGCGTTCCAGCACCACGACGGGGTGCAGGAGGGCTTCGATGGTCAACGAGCGCCCGTGCATGTTCTCGCGCAGCGTCTCGACGATGAAGGCCGAGTCGGGCATGGTCGTGAGAAGGTAGGTTCGGTGCTCGGCTTCGTCGGCGGGGAGCACGGACACGCCGACCTCACCATCCGGCGTGCGCTCGACCAGGTCGAAGAGGGCGCGCAGCGAATCCGCGATTCGCTGCGTATCTTCTTCCTGCAGCCAGTCTTCCGAGACCCGGCGGAGCACGCGCCGAGCGAACTCGGTCAGCGGGCCGGGTGACTCCTCCACCGCATCGCCGCGCAGCTCCAGCATGACTTCCGCGACCGGACCGTTTTGGGCCGCCGATACTTCCATGTCCCGGGATCCCCTCA
>CAZOEX010000301.1:0-2925 GCA_964578925.1 uncultured Gemmatimonadota bacterium
TTCCCCGAGGCCCCAACACGACTGTCCGTGTTGGCTCGCGAGCTGTCGGCCCGCGGGGCGACGCCGCCAGCCGGGACTCGTCTGGCACGACATTGGGTCCGGGAAGTCCAGACTGCGTATTCCGGGCCAATCCGATCACCCATTCCGACTGAATCCGATCACTGATTCCGACGGATTCCGATCACCGATTCCGACGCAAACCGATCACCCGTTCCGGCCCCATCCCGATCACTTTTGGGTGGGGCATCGGAATCGGTGATCGGAATGCATCGGAGGGCGAAGGCCGGCGCGGGATGACCCCCTCGTGGCATCCTCCCCCCTTTCCAGAACCGGGGGAGGGAGCCAGTGGCCAGAGAGAGGTTGTCCGTGCGCAAGATCAAGGAAGTTCTCCGTCTGTCTCACGAGGCGCGGCTGGGCAAGCGCCAGGTTGCCCGCAGCCTCAAGATCTCACCTTCGACCGTGGCCGATTACCTGCGCCGCGCCGAGCTCGCCGGGCTCGGTTGGCCGCTGCCGCTGGGGCTCGACGACGCCGAACTCGAGCGCCGGCTCTTCCCGGCCCCCGACACGCGTCCGGCGCGTGTGCGCCCGCTGCCCGACTGGCCCTGGGTGCACCGCGAGCTCCGGCGCCCCGGCGTGACGCTGGCGCTGCTGTGGCAGGAGTACAAGGCGGCTCACCCCGAGGGGCTCCAGTACAGCCGCTTCTGTGATCACTACCGCGCCTGGGCGGTGAAGCTCGACCTCGTCATGCGCCAGCACCATCGCGCCGGCGAGCGGCTCTTCGTCGACTACGCGGGGCAGACAGTGCCGGTCATCAACCCCGAGACGGGCGAGGTGCGTGAGGCTCAGATCTTCGTCGCTGTGCTCGGCGCTTCCAGCTACACCTACGCCGAGGCCACCTGGACGCAGACGCTGCCTGACTGGATCGGGGCCCACACCCGCACGCTCGCCTTCCTCGGCGGCTGCCCCGAGATCGTCGTCCCCGACAACACCCGCACCGGCGTCACCCGGGCGTGCCGCTACGAGCCCGACCTCAACGCCACCTACGCCGAGTGGGCGGCGTATCACGGCGTGGCGGTCATCCCGACCCGCGTACGCAAGCCCCGTGACAAGGCCAAGGTGGAGGCGGGCGTGCTCCTCGTCGAGCGCTGGATCCTGGCCCGCCTTCGCAACCAAACGTTCTTCTCCCTCGAGGAGCTCAACGCCGCCATCCGCGCGCTGCTCACCGAGCTCAACGCCAAGCCCTTCCGCAAACTCCCCGGCTCGCGGCGCTCGCTCTTCGAGACGCTCGATAAACCCGTGCTGCGGCCCCTGCCCGACACACCTTACGTCTTCGCCGAGTGGCACAAGGTGCGCGTGCACATCGACTACCACGTCGAGCTCGATGGCCACTACTACTCCGCCCCCTACACCCTCGCCGGACGCCAGCTCGAGGCCCGCTCCAGCGCGCGCACCGTGGAGCTCTTCCACCGCGGGCAACGCATCGCGAGCCATCGCCGCTCTTATCTACGAGGCCGTCACACCACACTGCCCGAGCACATGCCCTCCTCGCATCGGCGCTACGCCGAGTGGACCCCCGAGCGTCTCATCCGCTGGGCGGCGAAGACTGGCCCCGCCACGGCGAAGGCGGCCGAGCGCATCCTCGCCGAGCGCCCCCATCCCGAGCAGGGCTTCCGCGCCTGCCAGGGGCTGGTGCGTTTGGGAAGCACCTACGGCGAGGCACGTCTCGAGGCGGCTTGCCGCCGCGCGCTGGCGCTCGGCGCCGTCAGCTACAAGCGCGTCGCCGCCATCCTGCGCGCCGGGCTCGACCGCCAGGCGCCGCTCGCACTCGAGAGCGAGAGTGACTCCCCCATCACCCACGACAACATCCGCGGCCACGAGTACTACCACTGAGCCCCCCGAGAGGAGATCGCACCATGCTCACCCATCCCACGCTCGAGAAGCTCCACCAGCTGCGCCTCTTCGGCATGGCCAAGGCCTTGCACGAGCAGCGCGAGATGCCCCAGACCGAGGGCCTCGACTTCGAGGAACGCCTCGGACTGCTCGTCGACCGTGAGCTCACCGCACGCGAGAACCAGCGCCTCAAGACGCGTCTCAAGCGCGCGAGGCTGCGCCAGAGCGCGGCGCTCGAGGACCTCGACTACCGCAGCGCCCGCGGCCTCGACAAATCCCTCATGGCCAAGCTCGCTTCCTGCCAGTGGGTGAGCGAGCATCTCAACGTGCTCATCACTGGCCCCACGGGCGTGGGCAAGACCTTCATCGGCTGCGCGCTCGCCCACAAGGCTTGCCGCGAGGGCTTCAGCGTCCACTACCTGCGTCTGCCCAGGCTCTGCCACGAGCTCACCCTCGCTCGAGGCGACGGGACCTATCCCAAGTTCTTAGCGCGCCTGGCGCGCACCGAGCTGCTCGTGCTCGACGACTGGGGGCTCGGCAAGCTCAACGACAGCCACAGCCGCGACCTCCTCGAGATCCTCGAGGACCGCCACGGCTTACGCTCCACGCTCGTCACCAGCCAGCTCCCGCTCAAGCACTGGCACGAGGTCATCAGCGACCCGACGCTCGCCGACGCCATCCTCGATCGCCTCGTGCACAACGCCTACAAGCTCAATCTCAAAGGAGAATCGATGCGCAAAAAGCACCCGCCATTGACTGAAACCGATCACTTGGGCTCATAATCTCGGACCCGCGTCGCTTCGCTCCGAGCGGTGATCGCTTTGCATCGGAACGCACGATCGATTTACGCCGGAACCGGTGATCGAAATCATCGGAATACGCAGCGAGATCTACATCCTGAGCTCGAACGACTTGACCAAGCTCGCCGACTGGGCCGCGTTGCGCCCGGTCCGCGACCAGCTCGGCCTGACCCGGATCCGGCGCTGCTACACCGGCGGTGCCCCGCTCGGCCCGGACGTGTTCCGGTTCTTCCAC
>CAZOEX010000302.1:0-2898 GCA_964578925.1 uncultured Gemmatimonadota bacterium
CGAAGGGGCGCGACGACGGAAGGGCGCCCGTCGACCCGCTCGCCCGCCGGCTGGCGGATCTGTGCCTCGGGAGGGACGGCTGCAGCCCGGCGCCGGAGCAGGCGCGCCTGCGATCGGCGATCACCGGGGCCAACCGCGCGTTTTCTCGAGCCTACCTTGCCGGAGACACGGCGGCGATACGTCAGATGTACGTATCCGATGCGCTCGCCCTTCCGCCGAATGCTCGCGCCCTGACGGATGCCCGCCGGATCTCGTCGCTCTTCGCCCCTCCCCGCCGGAGCAGCCGTGTCGACCACGCGCTCTACACGGAACGGCTCCTTCGAACCGAGGACGGCGCCGTAGAGCTCGGTACCTGGTACGATCGGTGGAAAGCGGCCAGCGGCGAGGAAGGTGCCGCGACCGGGCGCTACATTTTGACGTGGGTTCGAACGGGAGAAGCGTGGAAGATCGCGACGGATGCCTGGGTGCCCGTGGCACCCTGACCCTCGACAACCGAGGTGATGCAATCGTCGTGACCCGACTGGGTTCACACCGACAGGAGGCGACATGCAGTCAGCGGAATATGAAGCCAGGCTCGAAGCGGCCGAGCGCAACGTCAGGCGTCTCGCCCTCGCCCTCGCGTCGCTCGTCGCCCTGGCCGTGCTCGGGTTCACGGGCCGGGCGGGGATGGCGAACCAGACGGCCGACGTGGTCACGGCGCGGGGCCTCGTCATCCTGGACGAGGCAGGACGCGCCCGCATCGTGATCGGGGCGCCCGCGGCGGCGGCGCACGACGACGCCCGACTGGCGCAGGCGACAGGGATGGTCGTGCTGGACACGCTCGACCGACTTTCCGCGGCCGTGGGCTCGGATCCGCCCCTCATCCTCGAGGATGGCACGCTGGCCGAGCGTATCGGTTCGAGCAACGGCCTGACGTTCTACGACCCGAGAGACGGCAAGGAGCGTGGAGGAATCGGCGCGTTCGAGGACGGCCGGGCGAACGTCTGCCTCGACTACGGGGAAGCGTCGAAGGAGGCCGTCTGCATGTCTGTGGCGCCCGAGGATCAATACACTGCGGTCATGCTGAACGGTACGCCCCGTGAGGAAGTCTTCGACCGCGTGGGCATGTTCGTCGGCGCGGACGGCGTGGGAGTCCTGAAGGCGTTCGGAGGTGTGAACAGTCGCGACGGAATCTTCATCCGGGCCGGCGACGGGATGCCGAAAGTGACCGTCTACGATTCGACTCAGTCGGAGGTCATGGATCTCGTCGATCGCGTCACGCCCTGAGACGTACAGTCGACGAGTACTCACTGGACATCCACTTCGGAAGAGAGGGACGAAATGCTCCGCCTGGCTTCGATCGTCACTCTTCTCGCTGCCTTCGGATTCGCGATCTGGGCCGGTTCCGCCGACGATCCACTCCGCCAGAGGATGCTGGCGGGATGGTTCGGCATCCTGCTCGGAGCCGGTCTCGTGCTTCGCGGTGGCGTCCGGTTGCAGGAGGGCGACGTTCGATTGAAGAGCCGGACCGTACAGCGGGAGGAGAACCCGGGCCTATACAAGATTGGGATCGCGTTGTTGATCGTGCCCGGGCTCATCATGGTGGTCGGCGGTGCGTACCTTTTGGTCGGCGGGTGACCTTGGAGGCTTCATTCTCGAACACCGGGCGATGGACGTAGCAGAGCCACCCGGCTCACCGGCCGCCTTCTTGATCGGTGCGGCCGTCGAACAGGTCATCCTGACAGTACCGGCCGCAGTGCTGGCCGCGCGCCTCTGGCGCGAGCATGGACTCGACGCAGCTTAGTCGTCGGCGAACGGATGAATCGTGTCCCAATCGTCATCGCTCTGGACGCCGTACCAGAAGTGATCGTCCCCCGCGGCGTCGAACCACAGTGTCCACAGCTTACCGTCTCTCGAATCGTCGAGGGCCGGGATCGTAAGGCCATTGACGGTCAACTGACTGTCCGGGAGCCCCATCTCGCTCCGAAGCCCGGCGAGAGCTTCCAGGCAGCCCTGCAGGAGAACCTCCCCGGTATCGCGGAATCGTCTGAACGCGGTCTCCTGGTCGGCCGTCGGCCCGTCCGGTCCGCAGTAGACCAGCAGGTCGACCCCGGAAGCGTCCCAGAGATCGAAGTGCTCGTTCTGCCAGCAGCCGTCCCGCTCGAGGTAGACGAGATGCCCGAACAGGGGATGGTCCAACTCGGGCGGTGGCGACGCGGTTCCGAACAAACGGCGCAGGATGCTCATCGGCGGAATACTCCCTGGATCGGGTGGCCCTTGATGTCGTTTAGCCGGTCTAGCCGCCGTCGACGCCGGACATTACGTGATCCGTCCACCGCAGGAAGGGCAGACCTGCACTGGGCGAACTCCGAACCCGCGATCGCAGCGGGGACAGCGACGGATCCTGAAGATTGCGACGAGGATCCCGCCCGCGAGCAAGATGTACACGACCCAGTCGAGCGGAGTGAGCGGTCTCCTGGTCAGGGGCCCATAGCCCATGGACGACGACTCGATCGCAGTAAGCCCGTACCAGGCGACCGCAGCGACCAGAACGACGATCCACAGCAGGCGAGATCGGCGACGATACGCATGCCGCAGATCGGCCGAGTCCTTCCGGTCGTTTCGTGGCGCCGACATCGTCTCCCCGTAGTTATACGTACAAAATAGCATACGGTATCCCGCCCGCTCAGTCCCGTTCGTGTCGGGAGAGACCGTTTCACCGCACGTTGGCTATGGCCGGGATTGATCGTGAAGCAGAATAGCTCCCTGGCGATTCCTCGAGGTATGATGGTCGAAGGAGGAGAATCGGCATGAGGAAGGCCGGACGACTCGCCGCAGCGTGCACCGCCGGAGCTCTCGTTGCAGCGACGGCGTGCCGGCCCGGTCGCTGGACCCCGAACGGGGCGACGAAGTGCGGGC
>CAZOEX010000303.1:0-2878 GCA_964578925.1 uncultured Gemmatimonadota bacterium
GGAAAGACGGTCAGATGGGCGCTTCCGCTGGCCGATCCGGCAACTCCCTGCACGGCCGCCACCGTCTGATCCGTCAGCTCTGCCGCCGCATCGGGCCCGGTGGTCGTCTGACCACTCTCACAGCCCGCGAGCGCCGCCGCGACGAACGCCGTCGCAAACAAACCGTCGATTCTCCTGATCATCGGTACCTCCACTTTCGATACTCCTGGTCCTCGTCCCCGCGACGAGATCATGGAGGAGGCCAATTGCCCGTACAATGACCATTTAGGAGCGTCTCGGGCATACCATTTCATCGGCCCGTCGGCGCTACGGTTCCTCGGCAATCGGAGACCCGTCGGCCACGGGCGCTTGACGGCTGATTGCCGCCCGGGGCACGTCACCCGAAGTTTCAGACCATGAACGAATCGCCTTCGTCGCTCCAGCGCTTTTTCGCCGAGATGAAGCGGCGGCGCGTGTTCAAGGTCATGGCGGTCTACGGTGCCGTGGCCTTCGCGGCTCTCCAGTTCGCCGACCTGCTCATCGAGCCGCTCGGTCTTCCCGCCTGGACGATGAACCTTCTCCTGCTGATCGCGATGGTCGGCTTTCCGATCGCGATCGTCCTCGCCTGGGCCTTCGAGACGACTCCACAGGGCGTGCGCCGCACGGAGCGGGCCGAGCCGGAAGAGATTCACCAGATCGTATCGGAACCCCGGCGACACCGCTGGCCCTCCGGTCTCCTTGCGCTGGCCGGCATGATGCTCCTCTTCGCGACCGGCTGGTGGATCGGCGCGGGCAGTGACGAGGGTGGACCCGTGGGGGCGCTGGTTCCCGAGGCCGGCGCGGCCGAGGTCCGTTCGCTGGCGGCGCTGCCGTTCGAGAACGTGAACGGGACCGAGGAGAATCGGATCATGGCGATCGGGATTCTCGACGATCTGCTCGCGCAACTCTCGCGCGTCGATGCGCTACGGGTGACTTCTCGCACGTCGGTGAACGAATACGCGGACACCGACAAGACGCTTGGCGTGATCGCCGAAGAGCTGGGAGTCGACTACATGCTCGAGGGCTCCGTCCGCCGCTCCGGCGACCGGGTGCGGGTCAGCGTGACGCTCGTCGACGCCGACGACGACGAGCAGATGTGGACCGAGCAGTACGACCGCGACGTGACGCCGGACAACCTGTTCGACCTGCAGTCCGACATCGCTCGCCGTGTCGTGGCGGAGCTCAAAACACAGCTCACCGCCGAGGACGAGAGCCGCCTCGAGGCGATGGAGCCTGCCTCGGATCTCGCGGCCCAGTCGTGGTACTACCGGGGCCTTGACGTCTACGGCACCCAGTCGCTGGACGCCATCCGCGAGGCCCGTGACGCCCTTCTGCGCGCGGTCGAGATCGATGCGAGCTACGTAGCCGCTTGGTCGGCTTTGGCGCAGATCGAGAGCCGGCTCGTGTTCATCGGGGACGGTGAGATCGAACGGGCGCGGGCCGCGAAGGAGAGGACGATCGAGCTCGCGCCCCGGAGCCTCGAGGCGCACCTGGCCCGCGGGTTTTTCGAGTACTACGGGCAGAGCAATTTCGACGCCGCTCGCTCGGCCTTCGAGGCGGCGGTGCGCGTCGCGCCCTCGGACGCCGACGCGGCCTGGGCGCTCGGGCTGATCCTGCGGCGGCAGGGCGAATGGGACGCGTCCACCGAGTTGATGAAGCGTGCGGCGCAGCTCGATCCCCGAAACGTGCAGCGGCTCGAGACGCTCGCAGAGAACCTCGGTTTCCAGGGCGCCTTCCAGGAAGCGAACCGGATCATCGAGCGCTCTCTATCCATCGATCCGGCTGCCTCCCGCGCGCGAGCTCGGAAGGTGGAGGTCGTCATCGAGCTCGACGGAGACACCGAACGAGCCCGTCGGCTGGCCGACGAGCTCGGTCTCGACCCCTCGTCGTTCGAAGAGGGAACCGCGCTCACGACGCTGGCCCTGTACGAGCGTGACTATGCGCGCCTTCTCGACGTCGCCGAGGAGCTCGCCAGGATGGGGAAGCAGAGCGCGCTCATCCAGGAGGAGCGCTTCACATGGAAGATGACGGCGCTCGACGGTCTCGGGGAACCCATCGACGCCGTGGTCGATTCGCTGCTCGCCGTCGAGAGGGAGGCGGCCTCCGGTGAAATCGGCCATCCGGCGCGCGAGGGCCACGCGCAGGCCCTCGCCAATCGTTCCGGCGAAGCCCTGCGAAGTCTCCGGGAAGCGGGAAAGCGCTACCGAGCGTGGGAGGACCACGTGCTGAACGGACGCTGGGGGTTTCTCCTCGTCGCCGGGTACGGTGCCCTCGGCGAGCTTGACGCCGGTTTCGAGGTGCTGGAAGACTACGTGGAGCGACCGAGCAGCCAGGGCACGGCGACGGCTTTCCGTCTGGATCCCCGTTTCGATCCCTACCGTGCCGATCCGCGCTTCGACGAGATCATCGAGCGGCGAGAGGCGTTTGAGGCAGAGGGAGTGCGGATGGGCGAGGCGGGACGGCCGTGGCTGCCGTGAGCTGAGGGTCCAGGCGCCGCCATCCAGACTCCACTCGATTCCCGAGGACGAGCGCCCGGTCGTCCGGTGGGGTCGGCGTCGCCGCAGACCAGTCCGAATAGCGCGCAGATCAGCAGTTCCGACAGTGCCCGGCGCGTCGTTCTTCGCCGAGTCACGAGTCATCTGACCTTCGAGTTCAATTCGGGGCTGCCCTCAGCAGCGCCTCCAGGTCCAGCGGTCGGGTGAACATCGCCAGGCCGCCGTCCGCGTCGCGCGGCCATTCATCCCGCGGCCGGTCGCGGTACAGCTCGAGACCGTTGCCGTCGGGATCGTGCAGGTAGAGCGCTTCGCTCACTCCGTGGTCGGAGGCCCCGTCCAGCGGAACTTCTGCCGCGAGCAAGCGG
>CAZOEX010000304.1:0-2845 GCA_964578925.1 uncultured Gemmatimonadota bacterium
CGAACGAACATCGCCCGAACATAGAGGGCGCACTCGCCTTCACATCAGAGCCCCTCAGTCTGTCGACTCGGACGGCGCGGGGTCCTCTTCTTCCTCTCCGATCACGGTGGCTTCCAGGCGCCCCAGGAACGAAGGACTTCCCGCCCGGCTCTGGCCGAACAGGCCATCGTCCAGCGTGGTGGCCTTGTCCGCGGCGGCATACAGCGAGAGCCACTGGTCGTAGTACTCACCGAGACGCATGACCGCGTAGAAGCGGTGACCCGGTCGGGACCCAGGAAAGACGATGTCCACGGCGGCGGCACCCAGGGAGAGGGGGGCCAGGACCACGTCCTTGACCCCGTCGAGGAGAAGCTTTATCTGGAAGATCGTCAGGTCCCTGAGAAGGACCCAGCGCGAACGTCCTTTTTTCGACAATGTGGTGCCCTTCAAAAATTGGGGTTCTGGTCGCGGCCTCTGCGACCCTGTGCTCCCCACTACGAGCGTGGGGGTGCCGGTGTTTCCCTTCACTACAAGCCCGAGGTGGCCAGCGGCGTCCTCCTCACCCTTCTTCGCTCCGCCTCGCTTGCCCTCCCGAGATGTCCCGTCATATCTTGCCTTTCCGTGCCGGAAGGCGTCTGGATTTCCTATCTATCATCCGCAGTCCTCCGATGCGTCCAGGAGGAGCGAAGGCGCCACGGACAGCTCCGCTCGGTCGTCTTAATTCCCGTTCCCTGATCCCGGGAGCCGCCGTGCGAATTCCGATCTTCTCCGCCTTCGTCGGCGCCGCCTGGGTGTGTGCCGTCACCCTCTCCCCTCCGCTCCCTGCCCAGGAGGCACCCACTGTCGGCTCGGAGCGCTGGCCTCCAGTCCTGGTGGAGGTGCCCGCGGCCTTCCAGCGCCTCGGCTCCACGACCACCGATCTCTACGGCGTGGCTACGGCCGAGATCCACGTCCTGGCCGACGTGCAGGACGGCGTGGCGGAGCGGATCTACTGGATCCAGTTCGAGGGCGTTCGCGCCGACAACGACCACATCTACGATTACGACGGCGAGCCATGGCGCGTCGAGATCGACGGGCGAGCATTCCACGCAGGTCCGAACCACTATCCCCGGACCGAGCTCACGGAGGCGAGCGAGGGCTCCGATTCCCGGACCGTGGTCGAACTGATCCGGGAGGCCGGCGCCGAGCTCCCCGATGCCCTGGTCCGCGTCCGTCTGGTGCACCTGGACGAGACCGCCCGCAACGAGCTCCTCATCCTCTATCTGGAGGACGTGAAGGCCCTGGGCACGACGCTGGACCGGCTCGACGCCGATGAGGCCCACCGAAATCGGGTCTTCGAGATGCTGCGGAGTCGGGCCGTGAGCGGCCTCCGGCTCCGACCGGCCCCGCGCTGACACCGTCCGTCCCCACCCTCCAAAGCCGGGCGACAGCGGCTTCGCTCGATCCGAGCTACTCCCAGCAACTTTCATCAGTGAAGCCGCGCTCCGCGAGCCATTCTTCCATCCCGCTGAACACTCCCTCGGCGTAGCCTGGCGGGGCGTCTACCCGGGGGACGACGAACGAGTGCGGCGCGTCTTTCACCACGACGAGCTCGTGGTCGTCGCCGGGAGCGGCGTCGAAGGCTCGCTCCAAAGCAGCCCGCGTAGTGACCAGGGGAACGTTCTCATCCTTCTCCCCGAGGAACCACAGCACGGGCCCGTCAAACTGCGCGACGGCCGACGCCGATTCCACGGCCAGATTTCGCTGGGCCCACGCCCACCAGTGCTCCGACCAGATCTCGCTGATCGGCCCGTCGCCGAACGCGGTCCGATACCACGGTTCATCCAGGTACGGGGCGACGAGGGTGTCCGCTTCCTCCACGGGCCGGCCGCGCATCGCCAGATCGTACACCTCCCGACGCAGGTCCATGGCGTAGTCGAGGTCGAGCCCCTCGAGGCCCTCCGCGCGGGCTTCCTGCCGGATTTCGTGCAGGTTGGTCTCCGCCTCGGTGACCGCGGCCCCGGCCCGAAGGATCATGTAGGCGGTTCGCGGTGCCTGGAGCGCCGCCGGCGGCACGGTCCAGCCGCCCTGGCTGCCCCCCCAGAGCCCAATGCGTTGCGCGTCGATCTCCGGCAGGTCGGCGGCGTACTCGAGCGCGGCGGCCGCGTCGGCGGACATCTCCGCGAGGTCGGGCTCCCGCCAAGCGTCCTCGTCCGGCGTGTAGCCGCGCTTGTCGTAGGCGACTACGGCGACCCCGCGCTGCAGCAAAAAGGTATGGAACGTGCCGCCATACCTGTTCGCCCGACCGGATCCGTGTACCATGACGATCGCAGGGTGAGGGCCTTCGCACCGGGGAGTGAGGAGACGACCCCGCAGCCGGGTTCCGTCGGCGGACGCGAATGAGATCTTCCGCGAATCGTGCGGGAAGACGCGCTCGCCGCGCTGTTCCCGGCCGTCCTCGTGCCAGATCAACTCGTCCGGCCTGTGGTCCGCCCCGGGCAGGAACTCGATCCGGATCGCGCCGTTCGGCGGAACGAACGACACGAGCTCGTTGCCGTCCCGCCGGAATAGGCGGGGCTGGTCGCCGCTTCGGGTGTCGGCGAAGATCCAGAAGCCGTCGCCTTCGACCATATAGCCGCCGGTCAGGATTCCGCCCGTTTCGAGTCGCCAAGAGCCGTCGAACGATTCGACATCCTGCTGCTGCGCCCGGGCAGGCGCTTCCTGCGCAGGGGCGGGCGACCCGGCGACGGCTAGTATGGCGCCAGCGACCAGGAGAGTGCGCCCGATCACCGACGGTGACATCTGGGACCGAAGCCCGTTCGATGCCCGGATGATCGTGAGGGGCAGCAGCACCAGGGGTATGCCGGCCAGGGCGTCACCAGATCCA
>CAZOEX010000305.1:0-351 GCA_964578925.1 uncultured Gemmatimonadota bacterium
ACACCGGATTCGTCGACGTGAAGCGGATCTGGATCGCCCACGACTGCGGCAAGGCCCTGAACCCGATGCTGGTCGAAGGCCAGATGGAGGGTTCGGCCTACATGGGCTTCGCCGAGGCCCTGATGGAGCACCAGCGGGTGAAGCGCGGCGACGCCGAGGGAGGGCTGCACGACGCGCCCTCGCTGCTCGACTACCGGATCCCGACCTCGCTCGACTGTCCCGAGTTCGTCTCCCTGATCATCGAGGCGGCCGATCCCGAGGGGCCCTACGGAGCGAAAGAGGCGGGCGAGGGTCCGCTGCATCCGTCGCTGCCGGCCAATTCGCTCTCCGAGCTCATTTCCTATGCAAAGG
>CAZOEX010000305.1:361-2828 GCA_964578925.1 uncultured Gemmatimonadota bacterium
GATCGCCAACGCGATCTACGACGCGGTCGGGGTGCGGATCGATCGGCTTCCGTTCACGCCCGACCGGGTGTGGCGTGCGCTGCGCGAGTCGAGCAGGCCGGCGACGGAAAAGGCCGGCTGAAGTCGCCGTTCGTACGGCGAAGCCCTCAACCTCGGAGCTGAAGATGGCGGACACGAAGAAGATCATCGCCGGAGCCGTGGCCGCGGCGGCAACGGCTGGATTGGTGGCGGCCGCCGCGAAGCGCATGCTGGGGAACGACGCCGGCGTGTACTACGTCATCCCGGCCGAAGAAGGCTGGGCCGTGAAGTCGGAGAACGCGAAGCGGGTCGCGAGCCGCCACGAGACCAAGAAACCCGCGGTGGCCGCTGGACGGGAGCTGGCGCGCGCCAACCGGCCCAGTCGTCTCGTGATCCACAAGCAGGACGGAGAGATCCAGCGGGTTCACGACTACGACGTCGATTGATCCGCGAGCGGTCGTGACGGAGCAAGCCCCGCGGGGCCGGCCCGGCATCGACCTGCGCCGGCCCGAGGCGCCGAAGCAGGCACCCCGCCACAAGAAGTTCGGGACCTTCGGCGGCGTATTCACGCCGACGCTGCTCACCATCCTCGGCGTCATCATGTTCCTCCGCGAGGGATGGGTGATCGGCAACGCCGGCATCCTCGGCAGTCTGCTCATCATCGGACTGGCCTTCCTCATCACGGTCTGCACCGCGCTCTCGATGTCGTCGATCACGACGAACATCCGGATCGGGGCCGGTGGAGCCTACGCGATCATCGCGCAGTCGCTCGGTCTGGAGATCGGCGGAGCGCTGGGCATCCCGCGCTACCTGTCGCAGGCGCTGGCGGTCACGATGTACATCTTCGGCTTTCGCGAGGGCTGGCTCTGGGTCTTCCCCGGACACCCGGCGCTGCTGGTCGATCTCGCGGCTCTCGCTCTCCTCTTCGGCATCGCCTACCGCAGCGCCGGCTTCGCGATCAAGATCCAGTACGTCATCATGGGCGTGATCGGGCTGGCGCTCGGCTCCATCGCGATGGCGGCGGCGACCGGCTCCATGCAGTACCCGATCGAGAGCGTCGGACTGTGGGGCGACTTCCCGGGCGCTCCGGAGGACGGCTTCTCCGGGACGAGCTTCTGGGTCGTGTTCGCCGTCTTCTTCCCGGCCACGACCGGCATCATGGCGGGTGCCAACATGAGCGGCGACTTGAAGACGCCCCGTCGCAGCATCCCGCGCGGTACGCTGTGGGCGATCGGCGTGAGCCTGGTGATCTACCTCCTGCTCGGCTACTGGCTCGCCCGGTCCGCGACGCCCGACGAGCTCGTTTCCAACTACACGGTGATGATCGACAAGGCGTACTGGGGGCCCGCCGTGCTCGCCGGTCTGCTCGGTGCGACCTTCTCGTCGGCCCTGGCCTCGCTAGTCGGGTCGGCGCGCATCCTGATGGCGATGGGCGAGCACCGCGTTCTTCCCTACGGCGACTGGCTCGAGCGGAAGACGGAAATCGGAGAACCCCGCAACGCACTGCTGGTCACCGGGGCCATTCTCCTCGCCTCGGTCCTGCTGCGGGACCTGAACGCGGTGGCGCCGCTGGTCACGATGTTCTTCCTCGTGACCTATGCCATGCTGAACGGGATCCTGCTGGTCGAGCAGAGCCTCGACCTGATCAGCTTCCGACCCCGGCTCGAGGTGCCCCGGGCGGTCCCCCTGGTCGGACTGCTCGGGTCGCTTCTGGCCATGTTCATCATCGAGCCGACGATGGCCTGGCTCTCCATCGCGATCATGCTGGCCTTCTACTGGCTCCTTCTGCGGCGGCACCTCGAGGCGCCGTTCGCGGACGTACGGAGCGGCCTCTTCGTGTCCCTGGCCGAATGGGCGGCGACGCGCGTGTCGGAGCTGCCCTCGCGCCAGGAGCGGGCCTGGCGGCCGAACCTGCTCGTCCCGGTGTCCGGCTCCGAGGAGCTCCGGGGAACCTTCGAGATCCTCACGAGCGTGGCTCGTCCGACGGGCTCGGTGAAGATCATGGGCGTCGTGCCCGAGGGCGGGAACGCCGACGCGCTGGAGCGCCGGCTCTGGTCCCTGGCGACGAGCTTTCGCGAGCGCGGCGTGTTCGGCACCGCCGCGGTGGTCGAAGCGCCGCGCACCGGATCGTTCGCCGGCGGGCTGATTTCGGGAATGCAGGCGCTACGAGGGGCGTTCTTCCGCCCGAACATGATCTTCCTCCTCCCCGATCCGGAGGACCACGGCCGCATCAGCGAGCAGGAGCTGCGCCGGATCGTGCGGGAGGCCGAGCGCCAGCGGATCGGCACGCTGCTCTGGCTACCGCATCCGATCACGACCCTCGGACAGCGCCAGCGGATCAACGTGTGGATCCGGGACAGGAGCCCCGACTGGAGCATCGGCTGGGACATCGGCAACCTCGACCTGTCGATCCTGACGGCGCTTCACCTTCGGAAGAACTGGAAGGCCC
>CAZOEX010000306.1:0-2779 GCA_964578925.1 uncultured Gemmatimonadota bacterium
GAGAAGTACGTCGGCCGGACGGTGAAGGTGCACGTGTGGAACAAGGAGGAGGAGCGCGAGGAAGTGCTGGAGGCCGAGGTGCTCTCGGTCAACGGCGGCCCGATCCTGCGCATCGGCGACGAAATCACGTACAACGTCCCCGGTCGGCTTTCCTTCCCCGAGGTCCCGGAGGACCTCATCGCCAGCCCCTCGCTCGTCTGGCTCCTCGACAGCCGCGCCGAGCGCCAGCGGGTCGAAGCCTCGTACCTGACCGGAGGCCTGAATTGGAAATCCGACTACGTGATGGTCCTGGACGGGGACGACGACGAGGCGGGCATCACCGGGTGGGTGACGCTGACGAACCAGAGCGGAACGACGTACGAGAACGCGACGCTGAAGCTCGTGGCCGGCGATGTTCAGCGGGTAAGTGGTGGAGCCCGACAGCCCAACGCCATGCAGATGCGCGAGATGGCGGCCGCCGACGCGGCCGGCTTCAGCGAACAGTCGTTCTTCGAGTACCACCTCTATACGCTCGGACGGCCGACGACCATCCGACAGAACGAGAAGAAGCAGGTGAGCCTGCTGGAGTCCCCGGAGTTCGGCGTCGACAAACGACTGATCTTTTACGGCGCGGCGCAGTACTACCGGGGGTCCTACGGCCAGGTCGTGTCGAATCAGAAGGTCGGGGTGTACCTGGACTTCGACAACGCCGAGGACAACGGGCTCGGGATGCCGCTGCCCGCGGGCATCGTCCGCGTCTACAAGCGAGACGACTCGGGCGCTCAGCAGTTCATCGGGGAGGATCGCATCGACCATACGCCCCGGGACGAGACCGTGCGGATCAAGATGGGGGAGGCTTTCGACGTGGTCGGCGACCGCCGTCAGATGGACTACGACGTACTCGGAAGCTGCGTCTCAGAGAGCTCCTGGGAAATCAGCCTTCGAAACCACAAGGACCAAGCGAGCGTCATAGAAGTAATGGAGCCGGTGGGTGGGGATTGGGATATCATCTCCTCCAGCCACGCCGCCGAGAAGCTCGACGCGCACACGTTCAAGTTCGAGGTCGAAGTCCCCGCGCGCGGGGAGGAAACGGTTACTTACAGGGTGAGGGTGCGGTGGTGTTGAAGAGTACCGGGACCACGGAATGTAGCTCGCTGAGAACCGTCGGCATGGCCGGGGCGCTCGTCGCCGCGGCCGTGCTGGCGCTCCCGTCCGGGGCGACGGGGCAGGAGACGCCGGAGGTGTCCGGCCGCCAGGCCCAGCAGACGCAGGCGGAGGTGCCGGAGGACTGGGCCGAACGGGCCGGCATCTGCCGGCGCACCGTCGCGGGCTGCGAAGGACGCAGCGCGTCGGCCACCCGGCTCCGGGCCGACGAAAGCGTCGATGTCGACGGACGTCTCGACGAGGCCATCTGGCAGCGTGCTTCGTGGATCACCGATTTCATCCAGGTCGAGCCGATCGAGGGCGCCCGGCCCACCGTCCGCACCGAGGTCGCCTTCGCCTACGACGAGGGCACGCTCTACGTGGCGGGGCGAAACTACGACCCGGAGCCGGAGCGCATTCGCGCGAACCTGGCCCGACGCGACGACAATGGCGAGTCGGACCGGCTCAAGATCTCCATCGATTCGTACCTCAACCGACAGACCTCCTACACGTTCACGGTGACCGCCGCCGGGGGGCGGGTCGATTACTTCACGCCTTCAGACTCCCAGTTCGATCGGGATCATTCCTACGACCCGATCTGGACGGCCGACGCCGAGGTCACGGACGAGGGCTGGTTCGCGGAGATGGCGATCCCGTTCTCCCAGCTCCGATTCAACCAGGCCGAGGAGATCGTCTTCGGGGTGAACATCAACCGGTACATGCCGGCCCGATTCGAGGACCTGTTCTGGGCGCCGGTGCCGAAGGACGAGAGTGGCTGGACCTCGTGGTTCGGCGACCTGGACGGCCTGCGAGGGGTCGAGACCCGCCGACCGATCGAGCTGGTGCCATACGTCGCGTCGGACGTCGGGGTCACCAGCGGCGAACTGCTGAACCCCGACGACCCGTTCTCCGAGAAGACCGAGTTCGGTGGCCGGGTAGGCGCCGACCTCAAGATGGGGATCGGCTCCGGACTCACGCTGGATGCGACGTTCAATCCGGACTTCGGCCAGGTCGAGGCGGATCCGGCGGAAGTCAACCTCTCGGCGTTCCCCACCTTCTTCGGTGAACGACGTCCCTTCTTCGTCGAAAACGCCGATCTCCTGGAGGCGAACGACCTCTTCTTCTCGCGCCGGATCGGCGGGCGTCCGCACGGCTCGACGCCGGGCGAGTTCGCCGACGTTCCCGAGTCGACGACCATCCTGGGCGCCGCCAAGCTGACCGGTCGTACGGCCGGCGGCCTGTCCGTCGGCGCGCTGGGCGCCGTGACGGCGGAGGAGTCGGCCGAGTACTTCGATCCGGAGACGAACTCCTTCGGCGACGCGCGGGTCGAGCCCGCCGCCGGCTGGCTGGTCCTGCGGGGCCTCCAGGAGTTCGGAACGGCGAACAACGAGATCGGCCTGGCGTTCACCGGAGTGCGGCGGGACCTGTCCGACGGTGAGCCGCTTGCCTCCAGACTGAACCAGGAAGCGTACGCCGGGGGCGCCGATCTCCAGCTCCAGTTCGACGGCGGCCTGACGGAGCTCAACGCGATTTTCCAGGCGAGCCACATCTCCGGGACGCCGGAGGCGATCGGACGGGTGCAGCAGTTCAGCTCGCACTATTTCCAGCGCCCGGACGCCGGCCACGTGGAGTTCGATCCCGACCGGACGTCGATGAC
>CAZOEX010000307.1:0-2759 GCA_964578925.1 uncultured Gemmatimonadota bacterium
CCGAGTTCCTGTTCCGGGTCACCGGGCAGGTCATGAGGTTCGACGGGTTCATCGCGGTCTACCTCGAGGGCAAGGACGAGGACGACGAGGACGAGGGCGGCCCCGAGGTCGAGGAGCTCCCGGACCTCCAGGAGGGCCAGACACTCGACCTGACCGAGCTGATCGCCAACCAGCACTTCACCCAGCCGCCGCCCCGCTACAGCGAGGCGTCCCTGGTCAAGATGCTGGAGTCCGAGGGCATCGGACGGCCGTCCACGTACGCGTCGATCATCTCGACGATCACGAACCGAGAGTACGTCGAGCTCCGGTCCAAGCGCTTCCATCCGACCGCGTTGGGCGAGGTCGTCACCGCGTTCCTGAAGGCCCACTTCGGCGAGGTCGTCGACATCGGGTTCACCGCCCGCATGGAGGAGGAGCTCGACGAGATCGCGACCGGGGACGAGGAATGGTGCGGAACCGTCCGCGCCTTCCTGACCGAGGTCGACGAGTGGATCGAGGAGCGCAAGCCCGAACGTCCGCGCCTCCCGTTGATCCCTCCCGCGGAGTGCCCGGAGTGCGAGGCGCCGATGGAGAAGGTCTTCTCCGGTAAGACGCGGCAGTGGTTCGCGTCGTGCAGCCGGTGGCCCGAGTGCGAGGGCACCCTCCCGCTGGACGACGAGGGTCGGGTCACCGACCCCGAGCCCGAACCGGAACCGGATGAGCGCGTGATCTGCCCGGACTGCGGCAAGCCGATGCTGCGGCGCACCGGCCGGTTCGGTGTGTTCTACGGGTGCCAGGACTACCCGGAGTGCAAGGGCATCGTGAACGTCGCCCAGCGCACCCCGTTCACCTGCCCCAAGTGCGGCGAGGGCCACCTCGACCAGCGCAAGTCCCGCTACGGCAAGCCGTTCGTGGGCTGCGAGCGCTACCCGGACTGTGACTTCGCGATCTGGGCGGTGCCGTTGCGTCAGCCCTGCCCCGAGTGCGGCGCTCCGCTGAAGCCGCCACCGAAGAACCGCAAGCGGCCGATCGCCACCTGCGCGGACCCCGAGGACCCGCACAAGATCGAGGTCGACGATTTCGAGCAGCCGCGGGTCGTCACGATCCCGGCCGTGACCGGCGTCGAGGGCCTGGATCCGGACCTGCCCGGCTACGAGGGGCCGCTCTGGGACGACGTCGCCGAGGCCGAGGACGCCGACGACACGAACGAAGCCGAGGACGTCGAGGCCGCCACCGGCTGACCCGGTACTCCCGCCCCGGACCGCTCCGGTGGCATAGCATCGCCGGACCGCCGCCGACCGTCAGGATGGTGTGGCACGCGACGACGTCCTGAGCGGCAGCGACGACCTGTTCGGATCGTTCCGGGGTGAGGGACGTTCCGTCTACGTCTCGCTGCTCGCCGAACGCAACTTCCGCCGGTTCTTCCTCGCGACGCTGACCTCCAGCCTCGGGGACTGGATCGGCCTGTTCGCGATCCTGGCGCTGACCGAATCGATCGTCGGTCAGGGCCAGGCCTCGCGTGCGACGGCGTTCGCGTTCTCGGGCGTCATGATCGCCCGGATCCTGCCGATCATGCTCCTCGGGCCCGTCGCGGGCGTGTACGCCGACCGTTGGGACCGCAAGCGGACCCTGGTGGCCACCGACATCGCCCGCGGCACGATCATGGCGATCATCCCGTTCAGCCAGGACTTCCTGCAGCTGTTCGTCGCCTCCTTCCTGGTGGAGGTCGTGTCGATGCTGTTCGCGCCCGCGAAGGAGGCGACCCTGCCGAACATCGTCCCGCGCCGGCGGTTGGTGCAGGCGAACCAGCTGAACCTGTCGGTGACGTACGGGACGCTGCCGCTCGGCGGGGTGGCGCTGGCGCTGTTCGTCGCGCTGGCCGGGCTGTTCCCCGACTGGGCGTTCCTGCAGGCCCGTCCGGCGTCGCTGGCGATCTGGATCAACGCGCTGACGTTCTTCGGTTCGGCGTACCTGTTCTCCCGGATGCACATACCGCGCAACGGAGGGGTCCGGGCCAGGCACACGGACCGCGAGATGCCGAGCGCGTGGGAGCAGCTCAAGGAGGGGCTGCGTTTCATCGCGACCCACCCTCGCATCCGCGCGCTCATCACCGGGGTGATGGCGGCCGCGTTCGCCGGCGGGGCGTTGGTCCCGATCGCCAAGCTGTTCGTCAGCGTGATCGGCGCCGGGGACAGCGCGTTCGGCTTCCTGGTCGCCGCGGTCGGCGTGGGCATGCTGGCCGGGCTCGTGTCGGCCGTCCGGGTGGCGGAACGCTTCGGACGCATGCGCGTGTTCGCGCCGGGGATCGGTCTCGGTGGGCTGTTCACGATCATCACGGCCCTCATGCCGAGCGTGTGGACGGCCGCCGCCGGAGCCTTCGGTGTGGGTCTCGGGGCCGGTCTGGCCTTCGTGACGGGGTACACCCAGCTGCAGGTCGACGCCGGCGATCAGGTCCGTGGCCGGGCGTTCGCGGCGTTCAACACCGGCGTCCGGCTCGCGATCTTCGCGGCGCTCGTCATCGCGCCGGCGCTCGTCGGTGTGATCGGCACCGAGCCGTCGAACGGGTACGCGATCGGTGGGGTGCGCATCACCATGATGATCGCAGGGCTGGTCGCGTTGGTCGGTGCGGTGTGGTCGTGGTGGCAGCACGAGCGCCCGGGCGGTCCGGACGGGCATCTCGACCTCGGCTCGACCGATCCGGAGCCCAGCCGGCACGGCATGTTCGTCGTGTTCGAGGGCGGCGAGGGGGCCGGCAAGTCCACCCAGATGCGGCTCCTACG
>CAZOEX010000308.1:0-2739 GCA_964578925.1 uncultured Gemmatimonadota bacterium
GCGTCCGCGGCTTCATCTCTCGCTGGTTGGTCCGCTTTGAGGCCAGCCAGCAGGTCTTCAGAATCGTGTTTCTCGCGATCACTGCCGCCTCAACGCTCACGACGGCACTCGAGTTACTGGGCCACGGCTGGCTCGCGCCGTACGTCCTCGGCGTCGGTGTCGTCGCCTCACCAGTGTTCGCGTACGCGTACGTTGAGACGGGGGTCTACAACCGCAAGAACCGCGAGCGGATGGATCGAGGGGACAACTTCGCGGGACCAGGGATGTACATGGGCAACGCGATTCAAGCACGGGCGGTCGGTGCGGCGCTGGCCGCATACAAGTCCGGTGAGAACCCCGAGAAAGCGGCTGAGGCGGCTGTTCGCGAGGAGTGGACAACGTACCGCGACGGCGTGGACGTCCACGCTTTGGCAGAGAACGGTGGTCGCGAAGAGGTGCAGCCATGACGTTCGCTGACTGGCTCCGAAACACCAAGCAACATCTGCACCGGAGTGGGCTGCGAAAAGGCGGGAAAGCCGCCGCGTCAGAGTTCTACACCGGGGCGGCACTCAGAGTCTTCAACCGGATTCCGGGAACGTTCCGCAATCACGTGTTCGACGAACAATGGGACGTCTGTGTCGTTCTCGATGCCTGCCGCTACGACGCGTTCTGTGCGGTCGCCCCCGAGTACGAGTGGCTACCGGACGAGCCCGCGAGTATCAAGAGCATGGGGTCGATGTCGGAGGAGTGGATGCAAGCCTCGTTCCATGACGGCTGGGCGGACGAGATGGCCGAGACCGGCCACATCACGTGGAACGCCTACTCGAATTTTAACCTCGATGCCGATGACTGGGCGTTCCTCGACGAGGTCTGGACGCGCGAGTGGGACGATGACCGCGGGTTGTTGCCGCCGCGAGCCATCACGGAGCAAGCCATCCGACGCTGGCGAGAGGATGAACCGGAGCGGATGCTCGTCCACTACATGCAACCCCACACCCCCTACCGGCAGCTCGCCGACGACGGTGTGATCGAACCACTGTCGCACGAGTGCGTCGGCGACAAAGACGAACAGGGGCGATTGACGGTCTGGAAGTTGCTTCGCCGCGGCGAGATCAGCCACGACCGCGCGTGGGGGGCGTATCTCGATAACCTCCGGTGGGTGCTTGACGACATAGAGACGCTCGTCGAGAACATCGACGCTGACCGCGTCGTGATCACGGCCGACCACGGGGATTGTTTCGGCGAGTGGGGCGGGATCTACGGGCACCCGAAAGGCGTCCCCGCGCCGGAACTCGTGACCGTGCCGTGGGCCGAAACAACCGCTCGGGACACGCATACGCTGCATCCAGCCGAGAGCGATGATGAGTCGGTGGAGACAGATGCCGAAGAACGGTTGGAGGCCCTCGGATACATCTGATCGCCCCGCGTAGAGTCGACCGTTGGATATGGTGCGCTGAGCGAATCATATAATACGCTCAGGATGCGGTATCGTGCCTTCCCAGCAGATTGTTTAAGTGCGTCACAGACCTTTATCCGACAATGATTGGGGGCGCTGTCGCAACGACCGCCGAGGCGCGATAGAATGTCTGCGGTCCGCACCGTCATTCTCGTTATCGCCATCGCGGTCGCACTCGTGATCGGGGTGAGCGTTCTCGGCGACATCGCCGCCGTCAGCAGCGACGACGGAGCGGCGACCGAGCAACAAAGCGCGGTGCTGCTCGACGGCACGGGGACGTGGACGCAGATCAATCACTTCAGCGGCTATGACGAAACCGTCTACAACAGCCGTGGCTGGGGCGTGAACTTCACCGGGGCAGACGACAGCTACGTCGAATCCACGCAATCAGTCGAACTCGGGACGGTCGGGAACTGGAGCGTCTCCACGTGGGCGCGCGTCGACAACGGGTCTGCGAGCGAGAACATGACGGTCGTCGCGGCCGGCGGGGACGTCACCCTCCAGTACAACGGCAGCAGAGGTAACTGGACCGCGCACTACTACGATCGCAGTTCGAGACAGACCTGGCGCGTCGACGTCAACTCGCCGGACCCCACCGGTAACTTCTCGCTCGTCACCGCCACCGCGAACGAGACCCACCTCACGATCTATCGGAACACCACGCGCGGCGAGACGGTCAACATCACGGGCGAGAACAGCGTGCCGTTAGGCAACTACTCGAATTTCGACGGCGTGGTCGACGAGACCCGGACGTTCAACGACACGGCGAACGCCAGCGAAGTGGCAGCCCACCACGCCGCCCCAATCGCACCAAGTGACGACCGGCGGCGGACCGGCCGCATCATGTTCGACCAGCCGAACCGGAGCCAGCAACTGTTCTTCTTTGCCGACGCTGACGTTGCGCAGTCGAACGTCACGTTTTCGAAGGCGCTGCCGGGTGAGGTGATGGACCGGAAGAGCCTCGAGAACGACATCAACGGCGACACCGATTATCGCTGGGACAGCGACGGCCCACGCATCTACGTCGTGTCCGGTGGCCAGCTCGACGGTGCGCCTGTCGCGTACGTCGACTTTACGCTCGAGAAGTCGATGGCGACGTTCCTCACGAAGTCGTCGGACGCCATCGCGCTGGCCGCAATCCTCCCGCTGCTGTTGATTGCGGCGTTGGTCATCACGCGACTGCGAGGGATGTGATGATGCGAGACCCCACCGCAGAGTGCTTTGCCGGGTGCAAGTCCCGGGGTGCGGGCGTCATGGATAACACTGGTGATGATGCATGAGCACGGATAACAGCGGGGGGGACG
>CAZOEX010000309.1:0-2734 GCA_964578925.1 uncultured Gemmatimonadota bacterium
TCGAACGCTGGGCCGACACCGATGTACGGCATGTTCTGGTTTCTCGCCTCCACGGCCTTTTCCAACCAGAAGAGCGCTTCTTCCTCTTCGCCCGCGCTCACATAGGGCCCCCAGGGCATGTCCTCCGAGCTTCGCTTTCGCGCCCGTAAAGCGAGCGTGTCCGCCGCGCGGCCGAGCGCCTCTCGATACCCGGCCTCGCCCGAACCACCTTGCCGGTAACCTCGCTCGAGGATCGCGACGATCGAGCTGTCGCCACGTAGCCTGTATCGCTCCTTCTGCACTCGAAGCGCATCTTCGTATCGGCCCGTCTCCACATAAGACTGAATCAAAGGGGTTCGCCCGAACTGAGCTCCGGGATACTTACGGAACATTTCCTCCAGCACCGCGATCGCCTCCTCGTTACGGCGGGTCAGCGACAGATGTACCCCATAGAGTCCCCTGATAAAGGGGTTGAGCGGATCCGTTTCGAGGGCCCTCACGGCCTGTCGCCGGGCCTCTTCCCAGTCGCCCATGATCGTAAGCAAATGGCTGTAGAACATCCGCTGGCGTGCGAGCCCCGGGTTGAGCTCGAGCGCCCGCTCGAACTCCTCCAGTGCCTCCTCGAACCGCCAGTCGGCCCATGCCAGGGTCGACGCCCGGTACGCATGCGCCTCGGCCAGGGTGCTGTCCAGCGCGAGCGCCCGGTTGAGCGCCGGTTCCCAGTGTTTGCGCGCCTCGGCGGCCGTGACACCGGTCCATGCGGAAGCCTGAGCTCGGTAGGACCAGACTCGGGCGACCCCGAGATGCGCGGGAGCGTACGTCGAGTCGATCGTAAGCGCTCGCTCGTAATAATCGAGAGCCGCGTCGAAGTCCTCCGGGGTGAACCGCTGCAGGTGGAACTCGCCCTTCAGAAACGCTTCGTAGGCCTGCGGATGCACGGGTGATCCTCGTGCCAGCCGGGCCTCGTCCTCGGGGGATAGCGCGGCCTGGATTTCGTCGGCAATCGACTTGGCCACGTCACGGTGGAGCACCACGATGTTGCGCAGGCTGCCGGCGAACGACTCCCGCCACAGGTACTGCTCGGTCTCCGGGTCGACCAGGCGGGCCTCGATTTCCAGGCTGTCGCCGAAGCGGAGCACCGTGCCTTCGACGACGCCGTCGACATCCAGCTCCCGGGCGATTTCCCGCACGGGAATCTCTCCATCTTGATACTGGAGGACGGAAGTGCGGGCGATCACGGGCACCCCGGCCTGCTGCAATTCGCCGATCAACGCATCGTGCACCCCGGCGACGAAGTACTCTTGCTCGGCGGCTCCGGTCAGATTGGCCAGTGGCAGCACCGCGAGACGCTGCATTCTCGCGGAAACGTTGTCCCCTGACGCCAACAGCCACCAACCGCCTCCTATCACGAGCGCCAGCATGACCGGCACTGCGAGCGCCACTGGCGCCCGGACGTCATCCCTTCTCGCCTGTCGACCGGCAGGCTGCGTTTTCCTGACACCGTCGGGCGTCACCTCGAAGGCCCACGCGAGCACCAGGGCGATCGGGAAGCCGAGCACTACCAGAACGGCGATGAGCGTCACCGTCCAATCTGGAAGCATCAGGCGAGGGAAGAAAACATCGGCCGCTTCGACAACGGCTATTCCCGTCACCGTGTATGCGACCGCAACCCGCCACACGTGCCGGTGCCTCAGCTCGGCAAAGAACTCCTTGTACTTTGGCGTCTGGTCCGACATGGGAAGGAACATCGTGGATATTGAAGGTCAAGGAAAGTTGAGGTTCCGGCCTCAACCTTCGTCGGCCAGATCCCGCTCGATCTGGCGGGCTGCAGCCCGGTTCCGCCGTGAACGACGATCGTGTCGAGGCCGCTTCGAAGTGAATCCCAACGAACGACGGCGATCTCGCTCGTCCACGATCGCGCGTCGGACTACATATCAGGAGATCCTTTATTTCCCACGACGAATCCGGCCGGAACGTCTCCGAAATGATGTGTGAGATTCGGAAGACCCTCGACGCGATGTGTGTCGATATCGTCCGAAGCCAGGTCAAACACTGTTACGCGCAGCTGATCCCAATCCCAAACGAGCAACGGGCTGTCGGTCGCTGCCACGGCAATGGGATCGAGAAACTCCCCTGGGCCTTCACCCTCGCGCCCTAGCGTGCGGAGAAACTGCCCGTCGGTGTCGAAGATCGTGACCACCCGCCCCAGTCGATCCGATACGGCAATGTCACCGTTTGGCAGGCGTCCCACGTCGCTGATGTTGCCGAACGTGGATTCGAAACGGCCGATGGTCAGAGTCGGCGCAGCGAAAGCGGCCACGAGGGGCCATGCGGCCGGGCGATAGGTTATCTTGGGTCGCTGAATTCAGGGGTTCTCAACGGCTACGATGTTTCTCACCGTCGTGGTTCTCCACGCATCGTAGGAGGGGCCGTCGAGCCCAGCACCGTTTGAGTCAACGCAGTGTCGAAGAATTCAGTTACTTCCGCGATCTTGCCTTCTTCGATTTTGAAGATGTGGCAGTACGTATTGTTGTATCGCTTGCCGTCTATCGTCTCCGCCTCGCGAACGCCAGAATCCTGCTACTTTCACCTGGTACTTTCGCGCTTTCTCCCCCGGATTCTTGCAGACTTGGTCCGACGCACGTCCGGACTCTGACCCCTCCGTCAGGGGAAGGTATAGAATCCCGTAAGTCGTTGCAGTGAATGGGGTTCAGGAGGTCCCGGGTTCGAATCCCGGCGCCCCGATTGCTGGAAA
>CAZOEX010000310.1:0-2707 GCA_964578925.1 uncultured Gemmatimonadota bacterium
GCACTGGAATCCGGCTATGTCCTGACGACTTGACTTCAAACACGGATGCTCAGAAGAAGGTGAACCCCGTGCCCACGCTGAGGACGAAACGGCTGCCGTCCACGCCCGAGCCGAGTCGGTACCCGAGGTCGATGCGACTCGACTCGGCGTCCGGTGCCAACCGGGAGCTCGTTCGCAGGCCGATTCCGATCTCGGAGCCCCACCGTGGCTCCTGGTCCACGTACCAGGCCCCACCGAAATCGAAATAGGCCGCCACCGCGGCGCCGAACTGATCGAGAATTCGCGGCAGCGCGTACCAGCGGTGTTCGAGCGTGCCCCAGAGCGCCCGAGTGCCGACGAAGGCGTGGGGTTCGAAGCTCCGCGGGGGCACGGAGAACCCGAGATCGAATTCCTGGCCCGGGGCGGGGGAGCGCAACAGCCCGCCCTCGACGTGGAGAAGCGTCGCATGACGGTCGGCCGCGACCACGCCGCCGGTCACCGACGCGACGACGCGTCCCGAGTCGAGGCCCGCCGAATTGAACAGGCCGTTGGCCAACAGCGCCGCACGCATCAGCACCCGACCGACGGACGTTCCGCTCCGGGCCGCGAAGTGCGCGCCCACGCCCGTCCGCTCGTAGCCGAAACTCTCCGGGGCGACTCGGAGGCCGACGGTGAAACCGCTCGTCAGGTCGACGTCCTGCCGGTTGAGACCGTCCACGTAGCCCACGACCTGGTAGCGCGGATACTCGAGGGAGGCGAAGAGCCCGATGTCGGCGAACACGGAGTCCGGAACCGCGATCCCGGCGTCGTCTCCCGGTTCTCGCAGGTACCGCTCGTTGCGCACCCTCGCGGTCGCGCTCAGACGGAAGACTTTCTCGGGGGTCGCGACGGGTGCGATGCCGACCGTCACGTGACTCGCGTACAGGTGATGCCTGAATCGCGTCGTGTCCCGCAGGGTGGAAGAGAGGGTCCGGTACTGCAGGCGACGTCGATCGGCCGACGCTCCACCGAAGCGCAGCGTGAAACGATCCTCGAGCGACCGGAAGGGATCCCGAATCGACCATACCGCCCGGTTGCCGTCCGACAGAAGGGCCAGGTCGGCGGCCAGGTCGATCTCCGTACCCGCCAGCCGTCGCCAGCGACTGGCGAACTCGCCCCCGTCGCGGTCCGTGCTCTTACGATACGCCAGGCTCAGGAAATTCCCCGTTCCCAACACGTTGCGCTCGGTGAGCCCGACCCGGCCCGTCAGCGTGCCGTCGCTGGCGAAGCTGCCCTGGAGGATGGGGAGAGTGCTCCAGGCGTCGCGCGTACGCACCGTCGCGACGACCCGGTCGTCCCGTACCACGGTGTCGACCTCTACGGTTCGGAACAGGTTCAGAGCCCGGAGGTTCCGCTCCGTCTCCGCGAGGAGCGCTAGGTTGAGCGAATCCCCCGCTCTGAACAGGAGTTCGCGCTCCACGACGTGCTTTCGCGTCTTGAAACGGAGGGAATTCGCCGTCCGATAGATCCAATGCTCGCTCTCGGCCTCCTCGCTGAACACGTTCTCCGCCTGCACGTGCACGGAGTCGATGCGTACCGATTCCGGCCCGGACTTCTGCGCCCACCCGGTGTTCGGGAGAGCAATCCAGAGACAGAGCAATCCAGCGATTCGAGAGTGCAACGAGGCCTTTCTCGAGTGAGTCGTGGGTCCGTCACCGCCGCGTCGTCGCGAGGTCAGTGGATAAGGTGTTCCCCACGTGTTGTTTGCTTTGCTGTGCCGACACTATATTGTATCGACTGCGGTGGTGGGGTGGGGAATCTGCGCAATCAGTCCCGGAAAACACGGATCCAGGAGGGGGAACATGCAGCATCTTCGTACGTTCTTAGCGGCGTGCGCAACTCTGATGCTCGTAGCGTCGCCGCTGGCTGCCCAGGACAACTGGGGCCGCGGCGGAGTCGAGATCAGCCCGTTCTACGGTGTGTGGAACGGAATCGGGTTCACGGAGGACGACTTCGAGGACGAGCCCGATGCCGTTCTGATCGACATCGACAACAACCACTATTACGGTGGACGTCTCGGCTACGTCACGAACTTCGGCCTGGGTATCGAAGGGTACTTCGGCTATCTGCCGGGTGCCGACATCGATCTGCCGGGCGGCGAGAGCGAGGTCGACGGAACGCAGTACGGCGGTAACCTCGTCTGGAATTTCCAGCCGGAGACCGCCCTGCAGATCTTCATCACCGCGGGAGCCGGTTCGCAGAAGTTCGAGATCGGTCCGGTGGGTGGTGTCGACGATCAGCAGCAAGAGGGGCTGGAGTCCTTCTTCGCCTGGAATTACGGTGGCGGCGTGAAGCTCTACTTCACCCGCAACATCGCGCTCCGGGCCGACTGGCGGAATCACGTCGCGCCCGAGGGCCTGATCGACACCCGCCAGGAGTTCAGCGGTCCCGGGACGATCAACGACGGTGACGACCCGGACCTCAAGACCGCCGAGTGGACGGCCGGTCTCAGCTACTTCATCGGCGGTCCCGCCGACGAGGACGGCGATGGTGTGGCCGACACGGACGACCTGTGCCCCGGCACGCCCGAGGGCGTGGCCGTGGACGGCGACGGATGTCCGTTCGACGACGACGGCGACGGCGTAGCCAACTACATGGACGACTGCCCCGATACGCCGAGCGGCGCCGCAGTGGACGCCAACGGTTGCCCGACGGACGGTGACGGCGACGGCGTCTTCGACGGCCTCGA
>CAZOEX010000311.1:0-2680 GCA_964578925.1 uncultured Gemmatimonadota bacterium
TAGTCGAGCGCGTGGAAGAAGTGCAGGGAAACCGCACCGTTCACCGGATTCTCACGCGCCGCCTCCGCCGACCGCTCGTTGAAGTCGATCGAGGCATCCCAGAGGCCGAGCCGGGTGAAGATGTGGGTCGGCATGTGCAGCGCGTGCGGCACCGACGGGGCGATCTCGCCGTAGGAACGCGCCACCGGTAGCGCCCGGTCGGCCAGGGCGGGATAGTCGTACGCGTGGATCGCGTAATGGTGAGCTCCGGGATGCTCCGGGAACTCCGCCAGCAGCTCCTCGGCCAGTGCTCCCGCGCGCCGCTGGACGAGGAGCTCCTCGTCGCCCGGATCGGCGATCCCCAGCATCGAGAGCGCATGAAACGCCTGGATCTCGGGGTCCTCGGGAAAGGACTCGTGGGCCGCCTCCCAGCCCGCCGCGAACGCCTCGAGATTCGGGCGCTCGACGGCCTGCTTCCCGACGTCGAAATACGCTCCGGCGGCCTCGACGTACGCCCGCTCCACCTCCGTCAGGTCGTCGATCGCGCGCGCCGCGGCTACTGCCTCGACCCCCCGGTCGAACTTCTCGGGCCCCGGTGGATCCGACCAGAGGGGGTGCACGTACGTCATCGCCCTCCCCCAGTGGGCCAGGGCGCAGTCGGGTCTCGTCTCGGCGGCCTCCGCGAATGCGGCCTCCGCCGGCTCGTACGTCATGTGGTGCAACAGGGCCAGGCCGCGCTCCAGCGCCGAATCGGCGGACGCGCCGCATGAGGTGGGAAGATGCACGGATCCGAGCCGGGCGGTCGCCTCCGCCGAGACGTCGGCCTCCGCCTCTTCACCCTCGCCGTCTTCCGAGACGTCGCCGCCGGTGGAACAGGCGAGGGCTGCGACGAGCGCCAGGGGTGCGCTCAGCCGCAAGATGAACGAACGACGGTGCTTTTTCCGTGGATGAGCTGGCCGCTGCATGGAGGCCCTCCTGAAGGATGGTCGAAAGTCCTTCGCGAGGCCGTCCAGAATAACTTCTCAGCCGGTCCGGTGCGACATCCAGGCGCCGGCTGAGATGAAGCCGAGTTCGACTGTCAGGGTCGGGGACACCCCGTATCGGCGTACGATCGCTCGATCTCCTGGACCCGGGCGTACAGGTTCTCGTCCCGGGCCGCCCGCTCGGGATCGAGCGGCGCAGAGAGCTGAGCCGTACCCGAGGTACTGTATTCGAACCAGGCGTCCTGCACGTCGATGAATACGGCCTGGATGTCGACGCAGATGCCCGCGCTCGGGTCGAAGGCGGCTTCCACGATCTCGTAGTCGCGAATCGCTTCCGTCGTCTGCGCGGCGAGCCCGTCCAGCGTCTCGAGCGCCTCGGCGTCGTTGCCTGCGGCGACGGCTCTGGCCGGCGGGGGCGTGCTCGTCTGCTGGCCAGCCTGGGCTACGCTGTCCAATGCCGCTTCTTCCACCGCGGATTCGCTGCGCAGCGACTCGAGCCCTTCGAGGGCCGTCCCGAAAACGGGTCCGGCGAACTTCACCCCGAAGCCCACGCCGACCAGCGCGACGACGAAGAGCCCCACCTGCAGCGCGACCCGACCGCCCTGGCGGAGCCGCTCCCGCGTCTCCCGGATCTTCTTCGCCCTGGCCGCGGCTTGTTCCGCTTCCCGTTGCTCGGCCTCGGCCTCCGCCTTCTTCGCTTCGGCCTGGGCCTTCCGGCGGGCGGCGGCCTCTTCGGCTTCCTTCCGCGCCTGCTCGATCGCCGCCTGCCGCGCGGCCTCGGAGGCCGCTCGTCGCGCCTCTTCTTCGGCGACCCGTAGCGCCTCGGCCTGCTTCTCGGCTTGCCTCGCCGCCTTCCGCTCGGCGGCCTCTTTTTCACGTTCGAGCTTTCTCATCTTCTTGGCGACGCCGTCCTCGATCGCCTTCCGTTCGACGCGCTCGGCCCGGAGCCGTTCGGCTTCCTTGCGGGCGATCTCCGCCGCGCTGCGGGCCTTGGCCTCCATGCGCGCGGCCTCTTCTTCCGCCGCCTGCCTGGCTTCCTCGAGCTCCTTCATGCGGGCCGCGGCCGCCGCCTCCGACTGCTCGCGGCGGCGGGTCTCCAGCCGGGCGGCCTCACGGGCCGCCTCCGCTTCGGCCGCCATGTGCGCGGCCTTGGCCTCGGCCGCATCGCGAGCGGCCTCGAGCTCGGCGGCGCGTCGGCGGACCTCGCGCTCGACCACTTCGAGCGCCCGTTCGTCGTCGGCCGTCTGCTGCGCCGCTTCCTGCTCGATGGCTTCGCGCTGGGCGCGCTTCTCGCTCGCCTTGGCGAGGGCTTCTTCAGCCGTCTTGCGGGCGCTCTCCAGCTCTTCGGCGCGGCGGTTGGCCTCGGCCTCCACCGCCTCCCGCCGCTCGGCCTCGGCACGGGCGGCCTCGCGCGCCTTCTCGGCATCTTCGGCGGCTTTCGCGGCGAGGGCTTCGGCGTCCTTGCGGGCCGCCTCCAGCTCCTCGGCGGAACGGGCGGCTTCTTCCTCGGCCCGGCGGCGCGCCTCTTCGGCCTGGCGGCGCCGCTCGGCTTCGGCTTCGGCGGCGCGAAGCGCCTCCTCCGACCGCTTCGATGCCTCCTCTTCGGCCGACTCGCGCGCGGCCTCGAGCTCTTCCGCGGCTCTCTTCGCAGCCGCCTCGGCCCGGGCCCGCGCCGACTCTTCGATCGTCCGTCGCTCGGCCTCGAGCTCCGCCGCCTT
>CAZOEX010000312.1:0-2672 GCA_964578925.1 uncultured Gemmatimonadota bacterium
TCATCGACCGGTTCGAGCGCGAGTACCTCTCGCAGCTCGTCGCGCGCACCGAGGGCAACATGTCCGAGGCGGCGCGCCAGGCCGGGATCGACCGAACCACGCTCTACCGGTTGATGGACAAGCACAACCTGGCGAGAGAGGCCTTTGCGTCCTGACGAACGGCGCGGCGTCATTCCGCTCCACGGCGCCGCGGAGCCCGAAGATGCCGCAGGGTACTCGGAGGAAGACCGGGGCCCCTGGGATCCCGCGCGGGTCGTCGAGTCGGCGCCCGCACGGCTGCGTCCCCTCATCGTGGATCTCCTGGGCGCCGTGGGCGTCGGAGACGACGTGCTCGACGGATTCCGCAAGCGCCTGCCGGAGCGGGACGTCCACGACTACTCGCCCGAGGAGATGGGCGCGGCGATCTCCATCGTTCGCGAAGCGGTCGAACGAGCCGCCGCCGGCGGGGCCGCGCCGGAGCTCACCCGCACCCGCCACGCGTGCCTCGACGCGGCCTCCGTCGCGTGGGCCGAGGCGGCGCTCGAACGGCGTTCCACGGATCAGCGCCGCCTCCTGCGCGACGTGTCGCACGACATCCGCTCGCCGCTGAACTCCATACTCTTCCTGGCCGATGCGCTCCGCAGCGGACACAGCGGTGAGCTGACACCCGAGCAGAAGCGCCAGGTGGATGTGCTCTTCATGGCGGCCGTGACGCTGGTGAAGCTCGTCAACGATCTCATCGATTACGCCCATCTCGACGATTCGGGCGAGATCACGGTGGCGGAGCGGGCCTTCACCCCGGCCACCGTGGTGGAGGACGTACAGGGGCTGCTCGGTCCGCTGCTCGACTACCACGGCGTCGAGCTGACCGTGGACCGAAGCTGCGACGCTCCGCGACAGGGCGACGCGCGGTTGCTCAACCGGGTGCTTCTCAACCTGCTGTCCAACGCCATCCAGGCGATGGCCGAGGGCGGGCAAGTGCACCTGGAACTGACCGACGGCGCCGACGGCCGCCTCGAAGTGCGGGTGGAAGACGACGGTCCCGGCGTCGACGTCGAAGAGGTCCGGGAGTCGCTCGCCGCGGCGGTTGCCGGCGCCTCGCTCGCGGAGACGGAAGGCTGGACGCACGGTCTCGGTCTCTCGATCAGCGCCCGGCTCGTGGACGCGGCCGGCGGCCGCCTCGAGGTGGAGCCGAACCAGCCGAAGGGAACCCGCTTCCGTGTCAGCCTGCCCTTCGCGGCGCTCTGAACCCCTTCGTGAGGCCCGCCAGCCGGTTCAGCGGCCGCGCGGCCTCAGGTGCTGTCCGCCGTCGACCCGGAGAATCTCGCCGGTCACGTAGTCCGCGCGCGCCAGGTAGAGCACCGCATCGGCCACATCCTCCGGCGATCCCACGCGGCCGAGGGCCGTCAGCTCCGCCACGGCATCGCGCTCCGCTTCGCCGCTGGCATCCTCGGGCAGGAGCACGGGCCCCGGCGCTACCGCGTTGACCCGTATGTGCGGCGCGAACGCCGCGGCGAGTCCGCGTGTGACGCTGGCCAGCGCCGCCTTGCTGGCCACGTAGGGTACGTAGGCCGGCCATGCCTGGTCCGCCCCGGTGTCGACGATGTTGACGATGGCGCCGGCCTCCATTCGCCGCGCGGCCTCCTGAGCGCAGAAGTACGCGGCGCGCGCGTTGAGTGCGAAGACCTGATCCCAGTCGCCCACGGTCGTCTCGAGCGGATTGCTGCGAGGGAAGACGGCGGCGCTGTTCACGAGGAGATCGAGCCCCCCGAAAGCCGAGTCCGCCGCCTCGAAGGGGAGGCCGATCTGCTCCGGCCTCGTCAGGTCGGCGCGCACGGGCTCGACGGCCGCACCGAGATCCCGCAACCGACGAGACACCGCCCGCGCTGCCTCGGCGGAGGAGTGATAGTGCAGCACGAGGTCGTATCCCGCGGCGGCCAGGCGCTCGGCGATCGCGCGCCCGACCCGGACCGCCCCTCCCGTGACCACCGCGCGGGGCCGGCTCACTCGTCCCGGCCCGGCAGGTTGGCGTCGCGGCTCGTTTCCGGCGGCGCGATCGACTTGACCCGGACGGACTTGGCGGGCACGCCGACGTTGACGTGATACGGCCGGACGTTCCGTGTCGCGACGGCTCGAGCGCCCACCATTCCCTGTTTTCCGACCTTCACGCCGGCGAGCACGATCGCTCCGTAGGTGATCCGCACGTCGTCTTCGAGCACGGTGGGAATGTTGTGCACGTCGTTGATGTCGTCGATCGAGTGGGTGTGGCTGAAGATCGACGCGTAGTCGGAGATCGACACGTTGTTTCCGATCACGATGCCGCCGCGGTCGTCGAGAAGCACGTTCCGGTGCACGACGACGTCGTCACCCACCTCGAGATTGTAGCCGAACGACACCTCGACGAAGTGGAAGGCCTTGAAGTTCCTTCCCACCGTCTTGAACACGTGGGGCGCCAGCAGTCGCCGCAGGCGGACGCCCAGGTGCACGTTTCCGCCGAGATGGGAGCGATCGAACATCTGCCAGAACCAGATGTAGGGTTTCCGCGGATAGTAGCGTTCCGGATCGATGTCGCGATAATACTCGGGCTCCATCGTCGCGCCGCGCGGATCCAGTGAGGCCAACGCCGCCCGTGTGCCGGACGGCAGACGCGACTCGTCCAGGTCCGCCGGAAGGGCGGGGAAGTAGAGCTCGCG
>CAZOEX010000313.1:0-2668 GCA_964578925.1 uncultured Gemmatimonadota bacterium
GGTTCGGCGGCCAGAAGGTTGAGGAAGCGCGTCATTGCGGCCGCCGAGTCGAGCATCCCCTCGTCCATGTTCACGTCGAGGAGCTGGGCGCCGCCCTCGACCTGGCCCCGCGCCACCTCGAGCGCGTCGTCGTAGCGGTCCTCCTCGATGAGTTCGGCGAACGCCCGGGATCCGGTCACGTTCGTGCGCTCGCCGATGTTCACGAGCAGCGTGTCGGGACGCAGCACGAAGCGCTCGAGACCCGAGAAGGACGGGTAGGGCGTAGGCTCGACCGGGGTGCGCGGCCTCCGGCTGGCCGCCACGGCCGCGATCGCACGGATGTGGTCCGGCGTCGTTCCGCAGCAGCCGCCCACGATGTTCAGCAGGCCGCGATCCAGGAAGTCGTCCAGCACCGAAGCCATCTCTTCCGGCGTGTCGTCGTAGCCCCCGAACTCGTTCGGCAACCCTGCGTTCGGGTGGCAGCTCACGAGCGTCGGCGCGACGCTGGCCAGCTCGGCCACGTGCGGCTCCAGCTCCTTCGCGCCCAGGGCGCAGTTCAGCCCGACGAACAGGGGATCGGCGTGCTCGATGGAGGTCCAGAAGGCCTCGACGGTCTGTCCCGACAGCGTGCGGCCACTTCGATCGGTGATCGTGCCCGACACGGCCAGCGGGATCCTCCCGCCCCGTTCCTCGCCCAGCGTGAGGATGGCGTGGATGGCCGCCTTGGCGTTCAAGGTGTCGAACACCGTCTCGACGAGCAGGAAGTCGGCCCCTCCCTCGAGCAGGCCGATCGCCTGCTCCCGATAGGCGGCCCCCAGCTCCTCGAAGGTGACGGCCCGGTACCCCGGGTCCTCGACGTCGGGAGACAGGGACGCGGTGCGGTTGGTCGGTCCCAGGATTCCCGCGACGAACCGCGGCCTCGAGGGATCGCGGGCCTCGAACTCGTCGGCCGCCTCACGGGCCAGCCGCGCCGCCGCAACGTTGATCTCGTGGGCGAGGTGCTCCGTCCCGTAGTCGGCCTGCGAGATCGCCTGGGCGTTGAACGTGTTGGTCTCGATGATGTCGGCGCCCGCCTCCAGGTAGGCCCGGTGGATGCCGGCGATGGCGTCGGGGCGCGTCAGGCAGAGCAGGTCGTGATTGCCTTCCAGCTCGCGCCGATGACCGGCGAACCGCTCGCCGCGGTAGTCGTCAGCTTCCAGCTCGAGCCGCTGGATCATCGTGCCCATGGCGCCGTCGAGCACGAGCACGCGCCGGGCGGCGATCTCGCGGAGGCGCTCGGCGCGCTCGCGGCGCTCCTCCGGCTCGGCGCCGGGCTTCGATCTGTCGATATCGGGACTCAACGCTGCCTCTCGTCCGGTTCGAGGTCGTGCATCGTCGAGAGGGCGTCGTCACGCGGCGAGGGAACCGACCGGGTTTGCTGGATCGCCCGCCAGGGCGTCCGGCCGCATCGGCTCCCCCGCCAGGGGCTCGCCTCGGCACCGCGTCCCGCGTTGCACGGGATCGGTTGCCGCCCCGGAAACACGGAGTTTCCGAGACTCTCGATGCTGACAGGAGCATACGCGGAACGGGGTCCGATGCCAACACCCGTCGGTTCCGGACGGACATGCGGCCGCCTTGTCCGTCGCCGAAACGAGCCGCACTATCGTACCGATATTTCAGGCTGGCCGACTTCGCATGCAGATCGGGACACACCGCATGAACATATCCGGATCGATGAGCCTCAAGATGCTGGCGCGCGGCATTCGCAATAAGCTCCAGGACAAGCCGCTGTCGGTTTCCTTCGAGGTGACGCACTCCTGTACGGCGAACTGCTGGCACTGCAACTGGGGTGGCCCCATCAAGGAAAAGCGGCTCTCGGCGGACGAGTATGCCGAGATCTGCCGCGAGCTGCGGCCCGTGGTCTCGCACGTCTCGGGTGGGGAGCCGCTGGCGCGAGGCGACGTCTACGAGATCGTCGACAAGATGACCAACGAGGGCGGGCTGCCCTGGATGATCGTGGTCACCAACGCGTCCAACCTGAACGCCGAGCGCTTCTTCAAGCTGAAGGAGGCGGGGATGCACCAGCTCTCGGTCTCCCTCGATTTTCCCGACGAGCGTCACGACGAGTTCCGCCGCATCCCCAACCTGTTCAGTCACATGAGCGAGGTGCTTCCCGACCTCGCGAAGCGTACGGAGAAGGACGACATTCTGCTGAACGTCTGCATCACCGCGTGGAACTACCGGGACCTGCGCGGTTTGTGCGAGCGGGCGAAGGAATGGGGCCTTCCGATCAACTTCAGCGTTTACACGCACCTCCGTGTGCAGGACAAGGCGGGGCTCGTCGACGGGGACGGCGGCCTCGAAGAGCTGAAGGAGAACATCGAGGAGGTCATCGATCTGCAGAAGCGGGGATATCCCATCTACACGTCGCCCCGTGTGATGTGGAAGTACTACAAGTTCCTGACGGACAGCGGGATCCCCGGATGCCAGGCGGGCCGCCGCTTCCTGGTGATCAATCCCGACGGCCGGTTGACGCCGTGCGCCATGGTCATGGCGTACTTCGACAAGCAGGAAGACATGCTCGAGAACTTCACGAAGCAGAACACCTGCGAGGCCTGCTACATCAGCACGCGGGCGAATACGGAGAAGACGTTGCGGGAGTTCATCGAGGACAACGGTGCTATATTCAAACGGATGCTGACGCCCTGGC
>CAZOEX010000314.1:0-2667 GCA_964578925.1 uncultured Gemmatimonadota bacterium
GCGATCGCCCTGACGCCGGGGGACGAGGCGTCCCTCAGGCGCCTGATCCAGCTCCTGGACGGGATCGGCGACCGGGCCGGTGCCGTCCGCGCCTACGAGGAAGCCGCAGAGCTGTTCGCCGCCGAGTACGAGACCGAGCCCTCGCCGGAGACGAAGGCGCTGATCGAAGAGGTCCGCACACGGGTTCGGCCGCGAGAGGCCCGAGCCGGGGTGCCGGACTCGGCCCCGGCGGCCGATCCGGCGTCCGACCCCCGGATCGATCCCCCGACCGCTTCCCCCGCCGACTCCACGCCGCCGGCGACGCGGCGGTCGCGACGGCGATCGCGGGGTCGCCGCGTCCTGTCCGGCGTGGCCGCGGTGATCCTGATCGGCATCCTCTTCCTGGTTGCGCGCAACGGGCGAAAGGACGCGTCGGCCGGCGTCGCCGAGAACGCTGCCACCGCCGCGGCCGAGGTCGCCCATGACACTCCGACCGCGGAGGCCCGGGGCACACGAGTGCCCGAGGCTCTGTCCGAGTATCGCCGAGGTGTCTACCACCTGAGCCAGCTCGGGGCCGAGCCTGCGCGCCAGGCTCGGAACTCCTTTCAGCGGGCCCTGGACCTCGATCCGACCTTCGCGGACGCCTGGAGTGGGCTATCCGCTTCCCTCGTGAGATTGTCCCAGATGTCCCTGGTCCCGGCCGACGAGGCATTCCCGCGGGCGCGCGCCGCGGCGGAGCGGGCCATCGAGCTCGACCCGGAACACGGCGAGGCCCGCGCGCTGCTCGCACGGATATTCGCCTCGTATCACTGGGACACGCCTGCCGCGGACTCGCTGTTCCGCGAGGCACTCGCCCTGGCCCCGAACTCCGCGACCGCCCACCGAGAGTACGCGCGCTATCTGCGCAACCTGGGACGACTGGACGAGGCGCTCGCCGAGATCCGCACGGCGCGAGAGCTCGACCCGCTGTTCGCCTTCTCGCACGTCGAAGAGGGGCTGATCCACTACATGGCGCGCGACTACGAGCGGGCCATCGAGCAGTACGAGCTGCTCCTCCGCATCGCCCCCGAGTACCGGCACGTTCACACGTTCATCGGACTCGCCGAGACGCAGTGGGGACGGTACGACGAGGCGCTGGCGGCCTTCTCTCGGGCCGATCCCGCGGGCGTGAGTCCGGTGGCGATCGCGGCCCGCGGCTACATCTACGGAAGAACCGGGCGGCCCGATGAGGCGCGCCAGATGCTGGATCGGCTGACGGGCGGGCGGGGACCGTCCCCCGTGGTGGACATGCAGCGGGCGGTGGTCCACCTGGGCCTCGGCGAACACGACCGAGCCCTCGATTTTCTCGAACGTGGACTCGAAGAGCCCACGTGGCACATGCGGCTCTTGAAGGTCGAGCCGTTCCACGATCCCATTCGACACGAGCCCCGCTTCCAGGCCATCCTGCGCCGGGTCGGGCTCGCGACGGTCCCCTGACTGTCGATGGCTCGGATGTCACTCGCGACGCCGGTCTCTCGCATCCAAAAACGAGCCTGGACAGACGAGCTCCGAGTACAGCGACAGAGAATGGAGACCTATGAGCGCCAGAGTGATTCTTCCGAGTGAGAGCGAGAGCTTCGATTTCGGCGGCCTCGAAGTCGACTGGAAGGTCGACGGCCCGGACACCGGAGACCGATTCGCAGTCGTCCACCATCCGATGGCGTCGCGCGCCCTCGCCGCGCCGCTCCATCGTCACCGGAACGAGGACGAGCTGTCGTACGTGCTGACGGGCACCCTCGGCGCCCTGCTCGGCGACGAAGTGGTGACGGCCGGCCCCGGGAGCTGGGTGTTCAAGCCGCGCGGCCAGTGGCACACTTTCTGGAGCGCCGGCGACACGCCGTGCGAGATCATCGAGATCATCTCGCCCGCCGGCTTCGAGAACTACTTCCGCGAGGTGGCCGCGAGCTGGGGCGACCTGGAGGCCTTCGCGGCGATCAACGACCGGTACGAGCTCGAGATGGACTTCGAGAGCGTGCCCGGACTCTGCGAGCGCTTCGGGCTGACCTTCCCGGAGCTGTAAGCGCGAGCTCAGGCCGCCGTCTTCGAGTACTGCCTGAGCGCGACGGTGAAGACGGCCACCCCCATGACGGCGAGCACCGCTGTCGGGAGCGCGGTCGCCTGGAGCCCGGCGCCCTTGATGAGCACGGCGCGCGAGATGTCGATGAAATGTTTGAGCGGCACGAGTTCGGCCGCGACCCGGGCCCATCCGGGCATGGACGAGACGGGCGTGAACAGGCCGCTCATGAACAGGTTCACCATGAGGAAGAAGTAAGTGACGAACATCGCCTGCTGCTGCGTCCGGGCGAGGGTCGAAATCCACAGCCCGACACCGAGCGCGACGACCAGGTAGACGCCACCCGTCGCGAAGAGCAGGGTCAGGCTGCCACGCATCGGCAAGTCGAAGACGGCGCGGGCGAGCACGAGGCCGAACGCCAGCTCGACGAGCGCGATGATCCAGAAGGGCGCCAGCTTCCCGGCGATGAACTCCGACCGCCGAAGCGGCGTGGCGTTGAGCTGCTCCAGCGTCCCGATCTCCTTTTCACGCACGATGTTCATCGCCGTGAGCAGCGTGCCGATCAGCGTCACCAGGACCACCAGGATGCCGGGCACCATGTGCTGCTCGTATTCGAGCGTCTCGTTGAACCAGCC
>CAZOEX010000315.1:0-2657 GCA_964578925.1 uncultured Gemmatimonadota bacterium
ATCTGGGAGCGGGCCGTGGCGTCCTTCGCGGTGCCCAGGTGGCGGAAGACGTTGGGGGCCACGAGGGTGGCCAGCAGGGCGATTACGACGATGACGACGAGGACCTCGATCAGGGTGAAGCCGGAACGACGGCGGAAGGTGTCCGAAACTTGCATGCTGGTAGACTTTCGCCTTCTCTCGATTAGTGTCTAATAACCACTGATATGTCGCCAAATGAGTCCCATAAGTAGAGATAATCCTAGCATGCTGATCCCCCACGCGACTAACAGGAGCGAAGGTGGAAGGGCCAGGAGTGACACGAGAAAGAACGCAGAAAGACCGGCGCACATTAGTACGAAAGCCAGGAATAACAGGGTCTTCTTCTTCAGCCATCCCATGTGCTCTGTCAAGCCCTCTTTGTGTTCCGTACGAGAATTGAGGGATTCCAGTCGGTTGATCGGTACAAGTGCCAACAGGCCCGTGAAAAACAAGGCCCAGCCCGCCGCAGCGAGCGGTAGTATGGGGCCCAGGGCGACCGCGACCAAGAAGAGGACGATCGCGATGATGGTGACGGTCAAGACTGCTAGTTTAAGAGTGCGCCAGTTCTTGCCCACTGAAGGCCCTTATGGGTTGCCGGAGCCACCGAAACACTTCAGTGGCTTCACGTAGCAAGCATCAATACCTGCGGAGACGCCGATCCCGAACCCGGCTTCCCCGCGCAACGTGAGGCCGCCTTGGCCGAAATGGGCGTTGCCACCAAGGCCGACATCCGCGTTGAGTTCAGCACCGGCACCAAACGCAAATCCTTCTAGGTCGGCGCCACATGTCGGCCCATACAGTGTGAGAGAGCCTTCGGTACCCACAGCGACATTGAGACCTGCGCCAACACGCAGGCAGCCTACAGCTACGATACAGGTCTCTCCTGTTCCTGCATTGCCGAGGACCCCAACGCTACCGGACATTCCTGTCAGTCCAATATGGACATTACCTCCATAGTTGATCAGGGGAAGTCCGACCCAGACTTCATCGAGCCTAATATCCTGAAGACCGGATGGATCGACGCGATTGACAGGATCCTCAAGCGCGTAGGCATAGAGGTTGGAGGATTCCCCCGCGAACCCGATCGGATCGGGCGCCGTCCACCGCCCGGTCACGGGATCGTAGTCCCTGGCCCCGAAGCGCACGAGCCCGGTGGCGGGGTCGGTGATCCCGCCGGCGAACCCGAACGGCTGGAAGCCGGGGTTCGTGTTGTTGGTGACCCGTCCGAACGCATCGTAGTCGATCCGCTGGGCCACGGCGCCGGTCGCGACGTCGACGACGAGCCGGACGCTGCCCAGGTGGTCGGCGACGATCCGGTAGGTCGTGCCGCCCTTCACCATGTACTCGGGTACGTTGATGCGGGTGCCGTAGACGAAGCGGGACACGATCTGCCCGGTCCCGTCCAGCTCGGCCACGGGATTGAGCTGGTCGCGGTAGAGGAAGCCCCGATCGGGGACGCCGTCCACGCTCCGGCGGATCTGGCGGCCCGCGGCGTCCACGTCGTAGCTGACCGTCGTGCCGTCCGGCAGCTCCACGGAGGTCAGGTTCCCGAGCGCGTCGTAGGCGTAGCGGGTCGTGTCGCTGCCCACGACCTTCTCGGCCAGCTCGCCGGCCGGCGCGTAGCTGTAGGTCGCGCTGCCGTAGGAGAGCATCCGGTCCCGGTCGTCGTAGCTGCCCGTGGCCGAGATGCCCGGCCCGGCCGCCTGCAGCCGGTTCCCGTTGGCGTCGTAGGTGTAGGTGGCCGTGACGGCCCCGTTGGTCTCGACTTCTTCCAGCCGGCCGATCTCGTCGTAGCCGTAGACGAAGACCGTGGTGTCGCCCTGGATGACCTGGGTCAGGGTGTCGATCCGGCCGAGATCGTCCCGGGCGTAGGCGGTCTCGAAGAGCCCGGCGCCGCCGGTGTCGGCCCCGAAGCCCGCCAGCTCGCCGAAGGCGTTGTAGCCGCGGCTCGTCGTCACGCCGCCGAGCGTGGAGCCGGTGACGAAGCCGTTCGCCGAGTCCCGCTCGATCGTCAGCGCCCCGGCCGAGGTCAGCAGCCCGTCCAGGTCGTAGCCGAAGCTGACGGGGCTGGCGCCGTTCACCTGCGACTCGGTGACCCGGAAGTCGTCGTCGTAGCTGACCGAGTAGCTGCCCGAGACGGCGCCCGACCAGGTGACGTCGGTAAGTAGAAACCCGTCGTAGCCGAAGCCCAGGCCGCCCCCGTAGGGGCCGGTGAGCCCGGAGAGCTGGCCCGTCTGCCCATCGTAGCTGTAGCCGATCTGGCCGCCCTGGAAGGTGAGCGTCTCCGGCCGGCTCGCCGTGTCCCGGGCCACGGCGATGGTGTCGCCGCCCGGGCGGACCACGGTGCCCAGCTCCCGGTCCAGCGTGTTGCCGTAGGCGGTCGTGTCGGCGCCCGGCGCCACGTAGGCGCCCAGCAGGTCCACCGGCGTGTAGCTGAAGCCGTGCTCGGGGCGGCCCGGCGGCGTCAGCCCCGTCAGGTTGCCCGCCGAGTCGTAGGCGAAGCCGATCGAGTCGCCATTCGCGAGCAGCGTCCGCGTCAGGCGGTTCCCGGCATCGAAGGTGAAGCTGTCGATCCGGGCCTGCGGGTCCTCGATCGCCCGCAGCCGGCCGAGCCCGTCGTAGCGGTACTGCCAGGTGCG
>CAZOEX010000316.1:0-2634 GCA_964578925.1 uncultured Gemmatimonadota bacterium
AGTCCTGGCCGCCATGGCGCTCGAGTCCGCATTCGAGCTTGAGCTGCTGGTCGGGGTGGAGGGCGGAGAGCCGGTTGAACTGCGGTCGGTTGCGGGGCATCTGCTCGGCGGGCACGCCGTTGATCGTGAAGACCCGCTTGAGCGGCGGGCTCTTGCCGTTGCCCGGCGGATTGCCCGCCTCGCCGGCAATCTCGTCGCCGGTACGCAGCTGGAACTTCTGGATGAAGCGCTGTCCGACGTAGATGTCGTCGTCGCTCGGCGTGTAGCTCGCATGCGGGCGACGGATGAAGCCGCTCCGGTTGTTGATGATCTCGAGAACGCCGAGATAGCCTTCGTCTGTCACAATACGTCCATTTCGTACGGTGAATGCACAATTGCCAGGGAGGGTCCCTTCGAAGCGGTGCGGGCCCGATCCGCCGCGGCGGACGCCCGATGACTCACCGGTGAAACCCCAGCGATGCATCGTGGACCCGGCGCGGGCGCGCCGGAATGGTACTCTAATGATACGACGATACGCGTCGGAATCAACCTTCGCTGTTCTTCGACCCCCGCGCCAGCCGCGGGTTCCGTCCGCAGCCGCCGGCCAGATCCGCTGCAAGCGACGGGCCAGCGAGTCCCGAACCGCGCCCATACGGTTCGGGGAACCGTGGCGATCCGCCGGGTGTTCGTCAACTGGAGGCAGGTAGGAATCACGAGTCCGCCGCACGTCCCCCCCCGGTGGCGGACCGATACGCGAGGAGGCGTCATGCGATCGCCCGCACGGCTCAATCCCCTTTCGAGCCTGTTCCGACGCAGTCGTCTCGGCATCACCGGACTCGCCGTTGCCGTCACCCTGGCGGTTTTCTTCGCATCCCCGGTTCTCGCCCAGGAGCCGGCGGAGCCGGAGCCGGAGGACCGCGTCGCGAGCCTGGCGCTGCCCGGCGTCGTCGTGCGGGCGCCGCCCGCCGTCGTCGATCTGCTGGATCCCTACCGCGCCGATCCGGGAGTCGAGGAGGTCGCCGACGCGCTCGAAGTGGCCCGACTGTCCCGCTTCCCGTCGACGGCCGACGAGCGGGTACTGGTGGCCCGCCTCTGGCGGCGCGCCGGCGAGACCGAGCGAGCGCTGGACGCCCTCGAGGCGATCCCGATGGCGGAGACGGGGTCGGTCGCCCTGCTCGAGCGGGCTCGAGTCCTCCTGGAAAGCGATGCGGACCGCGAGGCCGGGACGCGTACCTATTGGGCTGCCTGCGAGCGGCTCGACGAAGCGGCGATCCCGGAGTTCCGCGCCGATCTCCTTTCGGTCTCCACACCGGAGGAGCGGGAGCGCTGGGACTCGGCCGAGGCGGACCTGTCCGACTGCGGTTGGCTACGCGACTTCTGGAACGAGCGGGCCCAGCGCATGGCGATCTCGGCCGACGAGCGGATCGCTCTCCACTATCGCCGGCTGGCGTACGCTCGGGACTGGTACTGGATCCCGCGTCCGCGGTACGCCGAGAGCTGGGCCGATAAGCGGGGACGACCCGACGGCCTGGCGATGGACGACCGGGGCCTCATGTACGTGCGGATGGGGCCGCCGGAGACCGACGAGGGCTTCATCGGGCTCGGGAGCGAGGGCGTGGACGTCGACTACCAGCTGGCCGACCTGTCGGAGCCCTCCGCGAGCTTCCTCACTGGTTTCCCCGACGAGGCGCTCGAGGAGCGCCGCTGCTGGCCGTATCCACGCCCGGACGGCTACCGAATCTTCTGTTTCAGCCAGACGTCGGTGTCGGGCCAGGCACGCGCCGACGGTGACTACAAGCTGCTGGCGTCCATTCCCGGCATTCCCGGCACCACGTTCTATCACAAGTACGTGCTGAACTCGAACATGCCTGACACCTGGCTCCGCAGCCGACTTCGGGCTAGAACCGCAGGCCTCAGTTCGGGAAGGGAGCCGTGGGTACGGGCGCTCGACAGGGTCGAGAGCCGGCATTATCGAAATGTGGGCGAAGTCAAGACGCGCGAAAACATCGAGGCCGCCGTGGCCGAAGTGCCCGACGTGCCGTCGGTCCTCCCGTCCGTGCGGCTCCGCGTGGAGGCGCTCCGCTTCCTGAATCCGTCGGAAGACAGCTGGCAGCTATGGACCCTCGCCGGCGTGCGAGCGGGTGATCTGACACCGCAGCCCGACGCCGACGGAACTCCGACGCTCGTCGCGGGCGGGCGCTTCTCGGTGCTCGCCGAGGGTGAAATCGAGATCCACGAGCTGCCTGCTCGACGTGTTCCCGAGGCCTCGATCGCGGACGACGACGGGATCCTGTTCTCCAGCGTCTTTTCGGCTCCGCCCGGTCCCCTGCCGCTGACGGTCGTGATCGAGGACGGGAATCGACCGAACGCGGGCAACTACCTGCTCGACACGCTCAACATCCCGGCCATCGGCGGGCTCCCGATGGTGAGCGACATCGCGATCGCGCAGGAAACGGGCGGGACCTGGACGCGGGACGGCGAGACCTTCCTCCAGGTGACCCCGTCACACGTCACGAACGAGGACGGGAGCATCCACACCTATTTCGAGGTCTACCAGGTGCGGCCCGGGACGAACTACGAGGTCGAGGTCCGACTGGCTCCGGTCGAGCTGACCGACGAGATCCTGCGCCTCGACCCGGACGAGCTGGACTTCCG
>CAZOEX010000317.1:0-2600 GCA_964578925.1 uncultured Gemmatimonadota bacterium
CGACAAGGTGCAAGGCAGAAAAAAGTCGGGTTGGCGTGGAGGGAGCGCAAGCGCGCTGGCGCGGGCGCCGGGACAGCCCGCAGGCTCGGAAGCATGAGGACGAGGGCCGCCGACTCGACCCTCCGGATCATCCTTCCTCTTCGACCGAATCGTGTGAGGGTGAAGGCAGTTCAATGCCAGGAACTCAGCCGACGGACGCGCCAGCTCTGCTCACGCGGTGCCCGGAGGGAGACGGAAGCCGCCGCCGATGCGGACGACCAGGGACCCGGAGAGCATGACGTTGAGGATCGGGTCCGCGGTGGCGCTGATGGGAATCCTGGCGATCTGCCCGCAGTGAAGCGCATCAGGCTTCTTCCGACCAGTCTTCCAGCGAACGGGGAGCGGGCCTGGTCTTCGGAGTGCGACTGACGACGCGGCGGCCGCTATCCCGTACGCCAGGTCCGCAAACTGTCCGGCGCTAGACGAAATCGACGAAGGCGGGCGCGTCGGCCCAGCCGATATTGATGTCGAGGTTGGCGTCCTGAGACTCGCGATCGTTCATCCACAGGATGAGGATGACGGCGAGAGCGACGACGAGCAGTCCGACGAGCAGAGTGTTCCTATTCACGTCAGGCCTCCGGAAGCGAGGAGGCCGTGCCGGTGGAATTTCCGCCGGCACGGCTACAGGCAACATGCAAGGAATCTACGGCGCGATCGCCCTGCCGCGCCAACCTATCCGGCGAGCAGCCGCGACGAGCTCCGCCGATCCTCCACACCGCCTGGGCGTCATGATCTGCGCCTCCCGGACGTTGTCGTATTGGAGGACCAGCAATGTCCCTCATCGAGGGCCCCGATGCTTTCCGTTCCCCGTGACCTCGCGGTTCCGCACCGCTCGTGTCGCGTCGCGGCGGCCGTCGCGGCGTTCGCGGTCGGCCTAGCCGGCTGCGCCGACTCCGACCCCACCGGCCCGCGAGCGCGCGGCTTTTTCACCGAGGATCTGCGGGGCGGACTGGTGTTCGAATCAGACCGGGACGGCGACCTGGAGCTGTATGCCCAGGCGCCGGACGGCGAAGAGGCCTACCGCCTGACCCACGCCCCGGGGTTCGACGAGCATCCGGACGTCTCGCCGGACGGACGCCGCGTGCTCTTCAACGCGCACCGGGAAGAGGAGTTCGACCGGGACGTGTTCGTCATGCGAATCGACGGAACCGGCCTGACGAACCTCACCCGGAGCCCCGGCGCCGACTTCCAGCCGAAGTGGTCACCCGACGCATCGCAAATCGCCTTCGTCAGCGGCCGGGACGGGAATCTCGACATCTTCGTCATGCGGGCCGACGGGACGGACGTCCGACGCCTCACCGATCATCCCGCGCGGGACCAGCATCCCGCCTGGTCGCCGGACGGGACCCGGATCGTGTTCACCTCGGACCGGGGAGGCTTCTTCGACGTCTGGACGATGGACGCGAGCGGCGGCGATCCGGTGAACCTCCTGCCGAACCAGAACGACGCGTCGTCTCCCGCCTGGTCACCGGACGGAACGCGTATCGTCTTCGCCCAGCGCAGCGTGCGCAGCGGGGTGTTCGATCTCTTCGTGATGGACGCCGAGGGCAGGAATCTGGTCAATCTCACGAACTCGCTGGCGCGCGAGACGTCGCCGGCCTGGTCCCCCGACGGGACCCGGATCGCCTACAGTAGCGGGTTCGCCGGGGGAGGCGAGATTTTCGTGATGGACGCCGACGGCTCCAACGTGGCGAACCTGACCCGCTCGCCCGGCCTCGACAAAGCCGCCGCCTGGATTCCCTAGCTCAGCCCGTTCTCCCCGCTTCGGTTCTGCGGCCCGGCGCGACGCCGAGCTCGGTGGCCGATTCGCTCGACTCCTCCAGCTCGTCCTCGTGCAGCGCGGCCAGCTCCGCCGCCTCGCCGGCATCGGCTCGCTCGAGAAGCTCCCAGTCCACCCGCAACAGGCGACGATTCTCCCGGCGGCCCCGGCCGACCTTGGAAACGGGCTCGCCGTCGACCCCGACCACGTCACCCGTGATGTCGAAGTCCGGCACGACCCCGTCCCGCTCCGTGCCGCGGCCGAGCAGGCTGCTTCCCACGCCGTAGGCCGCGATCGGCAACCCCAGCTCCGCGAAGCGCCGGATGCGGCGCGGGGTGAAGCCGCCGCTCACGACGATGCCGACGTAGTCGAAGCCCTCCGCGTCGAGCGCGGCGCGCACCTTCCGCACGAGGTGTGGGTTCACGCCACGCAGGTCCTCGCGGCCCCACAGCTCCGGATCGTCGATCAGCGATTGGTCGATCAGCCGGCCGCTCGTGTCCAGCCGGACGCCGGCCAGCACGCCGTCTCCGAACTCCTCGCGCATCGCGCGGGCCACGGCCAGCGAGTCGGCCACGCAGTCGTTGTTGAAGTCGACGAGCGAGATGACCGGTACGTCGGGCTCGACGTCCCTGACGTAGCGGGCGAAAGCCAGCGTCGCCTCGACCACGCTGCCGTGGTACGCCGCGATCAGGGCGTGGGGCATCGTGCCGACGCCTTCGCCACCCCACCAGGCCGCTCCCGCGTCGCTCGACACGTCGTGGCCACCCCCGACGCGGGCCGCGTAGCCGTCGGGCGTCTGGAT
>CAZOEX010000318.1:0-2585 GCA_964578925.1 uncultured Gemmatimonadota bacterium
GACCCGTGGAGATCACCGTCCACGTGGGTGGGACGGCGCTCAACCCGCGGATGACCACGAGCAGCGAGCCACCGCTGCCGGACTCCGAGCGCATCTGCTATCTCGTGTTCTCCAGTGCCTGCGTGGGCGCGGGCACGGAGGGCCGAAATCTGGCCGCGTCGGTGCTCCGAGAGGGGTTGATCGGGCAGGTGGGGAGCCAGTTCTCGCAGGCGCTCGTCGGCGGCGTCGGGCTCATCGACTACCTCGACATCCGTTCGACCGGGAATGGCGGCTTGGGAACCTCGACGGGGAGCCTGTTGTACGGCACCGAGGTGGAGATCGGCCGCTATCTGACGAGTAATATTTTCATCAGCGCCACCCAGCCGCTGGGCGGGCTTCTGCCCGGCGCGGCCGTCGAGTGGACCTTTCTCCCGGACTGGCGGCTCGAGTTCAGCACCGAGGACCGGGCGCGTCGTTATTCCGCGTACGGCACCAGCTTGAACACCTTCAGCGACCGTACGTGGCGGATGATGCTCTTCCGCGAATGGAATTTCTAGAGGCCCGACGGGCTTCCGGCTCCTCCCCGCGCCGAAAGGGTCGGCCCACATGTCGCGAGGGGCCCGATGCCATATCTTGCGGGTTCGCGTCGAATCAATCGGGAGCGCCCATGAACTACGTAAAGACCTTCGGCCTGATGGCCCTGCTGACGGCCCTGTTCATCGCGATCGCCGGCCTGCTCGGTGGCCGCGCGATGATGCTGCCAGCCTTCGGCGTGGCGGCGGTCCTCAATTTCGGCAGCTTCTGGTTCAGCGACCGACTCGTGCTGAAGATGTACCGGGCCCGCACGCTGACGCCGGAGGACGCCCCGCGACTGTATGACATGGTCGATCGCCTTCGCCGACGGGCCGACCTTCCGATGCCGACGCTTGCCCTGGCCCCGTCGGAGCAACCGAATGCCTTCGCCACGGGCCGCAACCCGGCGAACGCCGTCGTGTGCGTGACCGAGGGCATCCTGAAGACGCTCGACGAGCCGGAGCTGGAGGGCGTGATCGCCCACGAGCTGGCGCACATCAAGAACCGGGACATGCTGACCGGCACGGTTGCCGCCACGCTGTCGGCGGCCATCGTCTTCCTGGCGCGCTTCGGGTTCTTCTTCGGGGGACGCGACCGGGGCGGCGCCCTCGGAGGCATCCTCATGCTCGTGCTGGCGCCGCTCGCCGCCACCGTGGTGCAGATGGCGATCAGCCGGGCCGGCGAGTTCCGCGCCGACCGGGTGGGCTCCGAGATCTCGGGCGCTCCGCTGGGGTTGGCCCGGGCGCTCGAGCGGATCGAGGCGGGAGCCCGCCGGCGTCCGATGCAGGTGAACCCGAGCGCCTCGCACCTGTGCATCGTGAACCCCCTGGCCGGGGGCGGAATCGCGAAGCTGTTCCGGACACATCCGCCGACGGCGGAGCGCGTGGAGCGACTCGAAGAGATGGCCCGCACGGGTGTCTGATCTCCCCATCATACCAAACTCCGAGCGCTTTCTCGTGTTGCTCAACCCGCGCGCAGCGGGGGTGCAACCGGCGCAGCTCCGGCGCCGCATCGCGGGGACGCTGGCGATGCACGGGGTCGCCTTCGACATCATCGAGACGCAGACCGAGTCCGAGGCCCTCGGCGTCGCGAACCGGGCCGCGGAGCTCGGCTATCGCGCTGTCGTGGCGGCGGGCGGGGACGGGACCATCGCCCTCGCCCTGCGCGGTACGGCCGGCACGGAGACGCCGGTCGCCATCCTCCCGTTCGGCACCGGCAACCAGCTCGCGCTGAACCTGGGGATCCCCGATTCGCTGGAGGACGCGATCCGGGTCGCGGTCGAAGGCGAGATCAGGGCGATCGACCTGGGCCGTATCGGCGGCGACTACTTCGCGCTGATCGCGGGCTGCGGGCTCGACGCCGAGGTGATGGCGGGGGCCACGACCGAGCTGAAAGGCCGGATCGGCGTGCTGGCTTATTTCTACTCCGGGCTCAAGCAGGCGATCGCGGGCAAGAGTGCCAAGTACAGGATCGTGGCCGACGACGAGGAGATCGAGGTGCAGGCCGCCATGGTGCTGCTGGCCAACGCCGGCCTGATCGGGGCCGGATCGCTGCCCGTGGAAGTCCAGATCGCCCCGCGGTCCGACTTCCAGGACGGCCTCCTGGACGTCGGCGTGTTCGCGCCGCGCCATCTACCGGACATGGCCGGCATGCTCTGGCGCATGGCGACGAAGAAGTACTCGGGGGACGAGCGCATGTTCTTCCTGCAGGCGAAGAAGGTGCGAATCGAATCCGAGCCCGAGGTGGCGGTACAGGTCGACGGCGAGGTGCGGGGAACGACGCCGATCGAGGCCGAGATCCAGCCGCTCGTGGGACGCATCCTGGTGCCGCGATGAGCAGATCCGATTTCGAAGCCGACGTGCTGGAGGAAGTCGCGGGCGCGGTCGGCACGCCGACCTACGTGTACTCCGCCCCCGCCCTGCGGAGGGCGGCCGGCCGCTGGATCGACGCGGCCGGCGACGCCGAGCGCGTCTACTTTGCGGCGAAGGCCAACACGAACCTCGGCGTGCTCTCGACGCTGGCGGCGACCGGCG
>CAZOEX010000319.1:0-2553 GCA_964578925.1 uncultured Gemmatimonadota bacterium
ACCAATCCCTGGCGTCGGGCTGGGTATGGGCCGCGTCCCAACGGCCGTCGATCGGTCCCCCGGCGAAAGAGAGGCTCGCGGCGTACCAGGTGAGGCCCGCGATGTGGCCGTTCTTCCGCATCGCTTGGTCGCCCGTGCACGGCCTGGCCATGTTGCTTCTCGACGCCCGGATCGGGGTACGGTCCCATCGAGCTCGACGGCGGAGAAGAAGCCACGCGAGGTGACGCAGGTGTTCGGGGAAGGACTCGAGAGAAACTTCTGACCGGGTGAGAGGAGGACCGCTTGCCGCTTCACATCGTTCGTCTCGGTTCTCCGCGGAGGGAGGGCGAAGGCCTGCGCATCGGAACGGTGCGGCGGCCGCCGCGAGGCGTCCCGAAAGAGCGCTTCGCCGAGGACGACTGGTACGACGTCTGGCTGCCGGAGCTGGCCCCGAGCGCCGAACTCGTCAAGGAAGCGCAGGCGGCGGAATCGGACGCCGAGTGGGAAGCCTTCGCGCGGAAGTACCGCAAGGAAATGTCGACTCCGTCGGCCGGACGGCTCCTCGAGCTCCTGGCGGCGCTTTCCCATCGGACGAACCTGGCCGTCGGCTGCTACTGCGAGAACGAAGCGCGCTGCCACAGGTCCGAACTTCTGGAGCTGCTGAAGGAGCGGAACGCGAAGCTCGCCTGAGTCGCGAAGCGGGGTCCGGGTCGTGGTTGCCCGCGGGCCCGGCAGACGGCAGCATCCCGACGTGATCAGACTCAGCGGGGTGCGGAAGACCTACGGTGCGATCGCCGCCCTCGACGGTGTCAGCGCGCACTTCGAGGCGGGACGAACGACCGTGTTGATCGGACCGAGCGGCTGCGGGAAGTCGACACTTCTTCGGACCCTCATCGGGCTCGTGTGGCCGGACGAGGGAGAGGTTCGGTTCGAGAACGTCCCGGTTGCGCCCGCCACGATTCGCGAGCTGCGCCATCGCACGGGCTACGTGATCCAGGAAGGCGGCCTGTTTCCCCACCTGACGGCCCGCCAGAATGCTGCACTGGCCGCGCGTCATCTGGGGTGGAAGACCGGCCACGTCGCCAGCCGCGTCGAGGAAGTCGCGCGGCTCGTGCGATTTCCGCCCGAACGGCTCGACGCCTGGCCGAATCAGCTCTCCGGCGGACAGCGGCAAAGAGTGAGCCTTCTGCGGGCGCTCATGTTGCGTCCGGACCTTCTCCTCCTCGACGAGCCACTGGGCGCCCTGGATCCGATGATCCGGGCAGAGCTACAGGCAGATCTTCGGGAGCTCTTCCGGTCTCTCGAGAAAACGGTGGTCATGGTCACACACGATCTCGCCGAAGCCGAGTATTTCGCCGATCGCATCGTGCTCATGCGGCACGGACGGATCGTGCAGTCCGGCTCGATCGAGGACCTGGAGCAGCGACCCAGCGACGAATTCGTTCGCCGGTTCGTGTCCGCGCAGCGCCAGCTCCGGAACGGCACGCAGACTGGTGAGTGACCGATGACGATTCGTCGGCTCTCTCGTGTTTCCGCCGCGAGCGGCCTGCTGTTGTGCACGCTTGCCGCGTGTGGAGACCCGGCGGACCCCGTCGTCGTCGGGTCCAAGGTCTTCACCGAGAACGTCCTCCTCGGCGATGTGGGCGTGCAGGCGATCGAGGCGACGGGCGTCGAGGCGACGCACCGCCGTGAACTCGGCGGTACGCGAATCGCCTGGGAAGCGCTCCGTGGCGGGGAAATCGACGCCTATCCGGAGTACACCGGCACGATCTTGCAGGAGATCCTGTCCGAGCGAACCGGGCTCCGGCCTGCCGACCTGCCGGAGTCGCTGGCCGATCTGGGCATAGGGGTGACCGAACCGCTCGGGTTCAACAACAGCTATGTGCTCGGCGTGACGAGGGAGATGGCGGCCCGGCGCGGCCTCGAGACGATTTCGGACCTCGTCGATCATCCCGACCTGGTGTTCGGCTTCTCCAACGAGTTCATGGACCGGCGAGACGGCTGGCCGTCGCTACGCCGTGCGTACGGACTCGATCCGAACGACGTCCGAGGAATGGACCACGACCTGGCATATCGCGCGCTCGCCGCCGGTCAGATCGACGTTACGGACCTCTACGCCACCGACGCGGAGATCGAGCACTACGACCTCGTGACGCTCGCCGACGATCGGGAACACTTCCCGGAGTATCGGGCAGTCTGGCTCTATCGCCTCGACCTCGCGGATCGGAGGCCCGAGGCCGTCGAAGCGCTCGAACGGCTGTCGGGCACCATCGACGAACGCCGGATGATCGAGATGAACGCCGCCGTGAAGCTCGAGGGTCGCGGCAGCCCTCGGGTGGCCGCCTCGTTCCTGCGGGACATCGGCCTGGCCGCGGACCCCGGTGCCGAGGCATCGCGCTGGCGCCGGATTGCCGGGCATACGGGCGACCATCTCGTGCTCGTCGCGATCTCCATGCTGCTCGCGCTCGCCACGGCTCTCCCCCTGGGAATCATCGCCGCCCGACGGGTCGGCGCCGGACGCCTGATCCTCGGCGCGGTCGGCGTCATCTACACGATCCCGGCGCTCGCCCTCCT
>CAZOEX010000320.1:0-2551 GCA_964578925.1 uncultured Gemmatimonadota bacterium
AGTGAACGCGGGATCCCCGTCGACGGCCACGTGCCGATGCTCGTGCCGCCCGAGGACGTGGCGGCCGCGGGTCAGCGGACGGTCGAGCACACGAGCGGCATCACGATGGGCTGCTCGACGGCCGCCGATTCTCTGCGGACGGAGTTCGGCGGCCTGCTGGAGCGATTGCCGTCCATGTCGTTTCCGCAGACCGCCGTCGCGTTCTTCACCCTCGTCCGCGCCGCGGCGGACACCCGCGATCCGGAGTTGTGCGCCCGAACGGCGCGAGCCTATCGTGATCACGGCGTTGCGGCCGTACCGACGCTCTCCATCGGTGCGATCGACCCTCCGGCCCTGGTCCAGGACTCGAGCCGGATGGCGCTGCTGCCCCCGGACGTGCGGGGGATGTGGACGGAGATGGCAGAGCGCGGGCCCGGCCCGATCGACGCCGTGATGGGAAGCGGCGAGTGGACGGCGCCGCCCAACACCCGGCTGATGCACGAGACGGGGGTGCCGATACTGGCCGGCACCGACGTGGGGAACCCCTTCCTGATCCCGGGCCTCAGCCTGCACGAGGAGCTGGCGCTTGTGGTGGAGGAGGCCGGCCTGGCGCCCCTGGACGCGCTTCAGGCCGGCACGATCGAGCCCGCCCGTACCTTCGGGCTGGCGGACAGCCTCGGTCTCGTCGCGGAAGGACAGCTCGCGGACCTGGTCCTGCTCCGGGAAAATCCGCTCGAGAACATCGCGGCGACGCGGTCGATCGGGGCGGTCGTGCTCGACGGCCGCTACCTGGACCGCTCCGCGTTGGACGAACTGCTGGCCCGGGCCGCTTCCGGCGAATAGACGCTGGCGCCGCCCCCGTCCGGGGACGGGCTCAACGTGTCGCCGGCCCGGCGAACGGCGCGCCGAGTACCGCCTCGAGAGCCTCCCGCACGGTCGGGGCGCTGCCGACGTAGAGGACGATCAGACGACCGATCCGATAGAAACGGGCCGGCTCGACCCACTCGACGCGATGGGGGCCGATCGTCGTTCCGTCGGGAGAGATGCGGTCGGCCTGCTGAGCCGCGTCGTTCGGCGACGAGTACTCGAACACCTGTACCGTCTCGCCCGCCACCTCGAGGCGGCGGCCCGGAACGTCCGACCACGGCTGGGGGATGCTGCCGTCCGCGGCCCGAACGTCGATTCCCGTCTCGCCCAGGCGCTCGACGAGCGTCTCGTACGTCATGGAATCGACCGATCCGGAGCGAACCTCTCCCCCGTCACACGCCGTGGACGACGGGACGACGAGGGCCAGGCAGAGCCCGACGGCGACCGCGCGGAATGGCCGCCGCCCCCCGCGACGGCCATCCGGCGGCGCCTTCTCGGCGCGCGGCCTACCGGCCACGTCCGATGCCTCGCTCGATCTGCTGCTCGAAGGCGTCGAGGCTGCGTCCCCGCAGCTCCCGCGCGAACTCCGCCCGCTCGGACACGGGCTCGATCTGTCCGCCACGGGTCACGCGGTACCGTCCTTCCGGAGACACCGGGCGCTGCGCTCGGACCTGGCGGCCGTCGACGCGCATCTGGGGGCCCGGCTTGAGCATCAGAACGTAACGCTCGCCTCGTTCGTACGGCGGATCGCCGTTCAGCTTCACGTTGCGGTCCCCCGGGGGGTCGGGCCGGTCCGGCCGCTCGACGCCCGCCGGCGGCTCTTCCGGCGGCCGATTGCCGCGCTGCGACGGCGGAGTGCCGATGGTGCCGCCCGTCCGGAAGACCTCGACCGTCTGCGGGGGTTCGCCCCGTCCCGCTTTCAGGTTCTTCTCGACCCGCAGGGTCACGATCTCGGTCGGGATGCGATCGACCCCGTCGGGAAGCTCTTCGGCCCGCACGACGATATCCTCGCCCGGGCGGACGCCCACGACCTGTCCCACCACGACCTGCTCCGCCGACTCCACCGCTTCCTCCACGCTCTCGGGACTCTCGGCCCAGTCCGCGACCCACGAGGCCTCTGCGTTCCCGGCCGTACGCTGCGCGACCACGACCTGGGCCACGAGCAGCACGGCGAGCGCCACGAAAGATCCCGCCAGCCACCTGTCCATTCGATTGCTCAACATCTGTACCTCCGGTCTGCGTCTGTCGTCTGTCGATTCGATCTCGCCATCGAGCAGTTCAATAGCGGGAGTTGACGTCGCGGACGTCGTGGCTGCTGGGCCGATTGTCGAGGCTGGGCCAGTAGCCCGAGATCATGCATCCACCCGACGAGTTGTGATCGAAGCCGAATGCGTGCCCGAGCTCGTGGCAGAACACCTTCTGGGCGTACCAGCTGTTGGAGCTCCGGTAGTTGTTGTTGTAGCGAGCGTACACGAGCGAGAGTCCGCAGTACGACCAGCAGTGCCAATCCCACTGGGACCGGATGACCGACGCCAGGCCCGCCCAGCCGGTGCTGCCGTAGTTGGCTCCCCACACATAGACGTCCACGTAGGACGGGTTGCTCGTCGATCGCAGCGTGAGGTCCGTTCGGTTGTTCCAGACGTTGGCCGCTCTGAGCATCCGTGTTTGAAGTCAAGTCGTCAGGACATAGCCGGATTCCAGTGCT
>CAZOEX010000321.1:0-2547 GCA_964578925.1 uncultured Gemmatimonadota bacterium
AGTCCTCGGGAAAGATCACGTCAGAACGCCTCCCCGATCGAGAACTGGAGCTGGAACCGGCGAAGCACCTCGGTGAGCGTTCCCGGATCGTCGTATCCGTACGGATCGAAAGTCACCGTGCGGTTCTGCTCCTCGATGTCCCCGCCCTCGAGAAGCGCCACCACCGGCCGCTCCGAGGGTGACGAGGGATTGTAGCCGAGATCGACGCGCAGCGGACCGATCGGGCTGCGGAAGCGAAATCCGAAGCCCGGCGTCAGGACGATCGGAGACCGGTCGCCCAGGGTCGTCCACACCTGCCCGGCGTCGACGAAGGTGACCAGGCTCCACCTGTCGCTCAGCTCGCTGCGTACCTCGAGGCTCCCCTCGAGCACGGCGTTCCCGCCCGCGGGGCGCTCGTCGAACGCGCCGGGTGCCAGGCCGTCGATGCACGTCTCCAGGTCCTGCCCCGGACAGTCCTGGGCCGCGTCCACCACGAGCACCGTGGGACCCAGCAGATTGGCGCCGAAACCGCGCAGGCTCTCCGCTCCGCCGGCGAAGAAACGCTTTCGCGGATGGATCACGGCGCGCGACTCCACGGTCTCGAAGGTCTCGGTCTCGAAGGGCTCGATGAAACCGAAGCGCAGGTGCCCCGCCAGGACGCGATCCGGACCGAGCGGGAGAAAGCCGGCCATCTCGATCGTGGAGCGCAGGTATCGGTAATCGGAGCCGGTGAGCGAGCCGGCGTACTCGCTCTCCGCGGTGACGTAGTAGCCGCGCCGCGCCGACAGGCGGTTGTCGGTGCGATCGAGCGCCCACAGAAGGGCGAGGGGCGAGAGGATGCGCCGGTCCGAGAGCGCGGCGATGTCCTCGGGGGCGCAGAAGCCGAAGTTCACGCAGAAGTAGACGTCGGCCGAGCGATCGCCGAAGGAGGTCAGCTCCGGGCGAACCGCGGCGGTGAGGACCATGCCGGGCGTGATGCGGTGCGTGAACGCCAGCTCGCCGCCGATGCTGCTCCGCACGAAGAGATCCGGTACGGTCTCCTCTTCGCGGTAGACGGTGGCCCCGAGCGAGTTGCTACCGCCCGCGAAGACCGGCTGCTCGAAGGCCACTTCCACGCGATAGTTCAGGTTCTGGAAAACGCTGTCCTCGGACACGTCGGTACAGGGAAAGTCGCCCTGCAGCTGTCGCGCGAAGAGATTCGACAGCCGCCCCGTAAGCCGCAGGACCCGGCCCCGGCCGAGGAAGTTGCGATTCGTCCAATCGGCCTGGACCTGCCCGCACTCGTCGGTCTCCGCGCCCACGCCGAGACTGACCGTGCGCTGAGGGGCCGGCGCGACGCGGATGCGAAGGTCGATCAGCGTGTCCGTGTCCGTCCGCCGCTCCGACGTGATGCTCGCGTACCGGAGCGCCTCGAGGCTGTAGAGACGGCGCTGGCTCTCGATGATCTGCCGATCGCGGAACACGTCGCCCGAGTCGAAGGCGAGCAGGGTATGAATGACCTCGTCACCCACTTGGCCCGAGCCCTCGATCCACACCTCTCCAATACGGACTCGCGGTCCCGGCACGATCCGCAGGCGGACCTCGGCCTCGCGCGAACCGCGGGGAATGAAGTAGTCGCGCAGCACGGTTGCATTGACGTAACCCCGGCCCCGGAGCTCGTCGGTCAGGCGCCCCTCTCCCAGCGCGAGGGCTGCGAGGTTCAGCGGATCTCCCTCCCCGATGCGAAGGAGCTCCGCTCGGCGCTCCGGTCCGACGAGGCTGTCGGCTCCCGTCACCTCGAAGGCGCCGATCGTCGTCGGCTCGCCCTCGTCGATCGTGAACGCGACGCGCGCCTTCCCGTCTTCCCGTTCGACGGTCATCTCGACCGTGGCCTCCCGGTATCCGCGCTGGCGGTAGTAGATCTGCACGCGCAGGCGATCACGCTGCAGCTCGTCCTCGTCCAGGTATCGCCGGCGGTGCGCGACCCCGAAGTCGGTGAGCGGACAGAGCGGCAGCGGGAAATAGAAGAGAAAAGAGCGGCACGTCGTCCGCTCGGTCAGGATCGCCGCGTCCAGCTCCGCCGCCGTGATCGCCCGGTTGCCCCGGAAGGAGATCTCGACGACCTCCGGTTCGTCCATCTCCTGGGCGACAGCCGGGGTCGGCGCGACCGCCGTGAAGGGGAAGGCGATCGCCGAGAGCACGAAGAGCGCGAGCGTCGAAGGACGGCTCACGAGCCGGCCGGTGCTTCCCTGGCTCCCGCCACGCTGCGGTTCATCAGCGCGAACCCGACGACGACGAGCGCCAGGCTGATGAGCTGGGCGAGAGTCAGCGCACCGAAGAAACGATCGTCCTTCGCCCGGAAGAACTCGACGGCGAAGCGCTCGAGCCCCGCGAGGACCAGCCAGAGCGAAAAGACCCAGCCGACCGGCCGGTCACCGCGCAGCCGCCATAGCACGGCGAAGATCAGCAGCGACAGCCCGATCTCGTAGAGCTGTGTCGGATGGACGGCCAGCACCTCGGAATCGGGCACGGACGCGGGAATCGACACGCCGAACGCCTCGCGCAGGTTCCCCGCCGTGCTCGGCGGCG
>CAZOEX010000322.1:0-2545 GCA_964578925.1 uncultured Gemmatimonadota bacterium
CACTGGAATCCGGCTATGTCCTGACGACTTGACTTCAAACACGGATGCTCAGAACAGCCGGAAGCGCAGATAACGGAGCGGGTTCCGCAGCAATTCCGTCCGTACCGAGTCCACGAGCGCCCGTGTGCGCGCCGCCTGCTCTCGCAGCTCCTCGTCGGTCGCGAATCGGCCGAGCGTGCCCCGCCCGCCCTCGATGTGCCGGGAGATGCGGTCGGTGCGCTCCGACAGAGAGGCGAGGGCCCCGCAAAGCTCCTTCCGCGCTTCGGCGACCCGGACCGCGGTGCTGTCCGCGGTCAGGGCGTCCATGCGATCGGCGATGCGGCCCGCCCGCGACCGGAGCGCGCTGTCGGTCACCAGGGCCCGCCCGCCCGACTCCCGCGCCCACGCGTCACGCAACGCTGCGATCCGGGCCTCCTGCCGTGCCAGGCGCACCCGGAGCGCACGGTCGCGACGGAAGCGAGGAAGGGTGCCCGAGCCCGTCCGCATCTCGACCCGCAGGGCCTCCAGCCCCGCCGACAGATCGCTGGCGGCTGCCCGTCCCGAATCCGCCAGCGCCCGGAAGTCGTCGATGTCGAGCATGGGCGACACCGGAAGAGTGTCGGCGAAGTCGTAAGGCGGCGCGTCCGGCGATCCGGGCGTCAGCTTGACCACCGGAGGCTCGAGAAGGGCGCTCCTTCCGATGCGCGCCTCGGAGTCGCGGCGCAGGGTGGAGGCCGCCTCCCGCAGCAGCACGAGGCGCACGGCGACCCGGCGCTCGGCGCTCTCCCCGGAACCGAGAAAGGAGATGTCCGCGACCCGACCCGACGGCCGGCCGGCCACCCACACGTCCGCCCCGGTCGCGAGGCCGCGGATGTCGTCCGCGACGATCACGAGCGCCGGGCCCTCGATGAACGCACGACGAAACGAGTCGAGGAAGAAGACGCCGCCGGCGACGGGAACCAGGAGCAGCAGGACGACGACGCCTTTGCGGACGTCCCGCCAGCCGAGTGTAACTCGAGGACGCATGTGCGCAGGATACGTCGGCGGGCCGCGAGCGTCCACGGCCGGAGCTGCTGGACGGACCTTCGGCGCCTCCCTAAGCTCTTTTCATGATTGGCAGAACACTGGCCTGGATCGGCCGCCAGGCGACGGGCCTCCTCGCCCTGATCGGCAGCGCCGCGGAGTTCGTCTGGTCCGTCATGCAGGCGATCGGGGACGTACGGACCTGGGTGCCGCTCACGGCCCTCCAGGTGCGCCGGATCGGCATCGATTCGACCCCGGTCGCGCTCTTCATCGCCGTGTTCACGGGCATCGTCCTGGCCCTGCAGAGCTCCTACACCTTCACCGGGATCGTTCCCCTGTACTTCGTGGGGGTGCTCGTCGCCAAGTCGGTCATGCTCGAACTGGGGCCCGTGCTCACCGGCCTCGCCCTCGCCGGCCGCGTCGGCGCGAACATCGCGGCCGAGATCGGGACGATGCGGGTGACCGAGCAGATCGACGCGCTCGAGATGATGGCCTGGAACCCCGTCTCCTATCTCGTGGTGCCCCGGGTGGTGGCGGGCGTGATCACCTTTCCGATCGTGACCGCCTTCGCGCTCGCCGCCGGGATCGCCGCCGGCTGGCTCACCTCGATCAGCCTGCTGGAGCTGTCGACGCAGGAGTTCGTGCGCGGCGTGCGGATGTTCTACGATCCCTTCGATCTGCGCTATCCGCTGATCAAGGCGGCAAGCTTCGGCGCCGTGGTCACCGCCGTCGGCGCGCTGCAGGGCTATCACACGTCCGGTGGCGCCGCGGGCGTCGGAAAGGCGACGACACGGGCCGTGGTGCTGAGTGCCATGCTGATTCTCGTGCTCGACGCGGTCTGGGCGGTGATTCTCCTGTGATTCGTATGACGGGGGTGTCGAAGGCGTTCGGCGCGAACGAGGTGCTGAAGAATCTCGACATGCACGTGCCCGAGGGCACGACGCTCGCGATCCTGGGCCGCTCGGGAACGGGGAAGTCGGTGCTACTGCGCTGCGTGGCCCGCCTCCTGCGGGTGGATACGGGCGAGGTCGAGGTGGCCGGCGTCGACATGGTCGCCGCCGACGAAGAGCAGGTGCGGGAGATCCGCGGCCGGATGGGCTACGTCTTTCAGTTCGCGGCCCTCTTCGACTCCCTCAGCATCGGCGAGAACGTCGAGCTTCCGCTCCGCCGCCTCGGCGTTGCGCCGGCCGAGGCGAGGGCGCGGACCGACGAGGTCCTGGACCTGGTCGGAATCGGCGAGACCCGCGAAAAATTCCCGGCGGAGCTGTCGGGCGGCATGCGGAAGCGGGCGGGGATCGCACGGGCGATCGTGTCCCGGCCCGACATTCTGTTGTACGATGAACCCACGACCGGGCTCGATCCGGTCACCGGTGCGGTGATCGACGAGCTGATCGTGGAGCTGAAGCGCGAGATGGGAGCGACGGGAATCGTGATCACGCACGACATTCGCAGCGCATTTCGAGTGGCGGACCGCGTGGCCCTGCTGCACGACGGGCGGCTGTACGTGGAGGGAAGCCCGGAGGAGATCCGCACGTCGGACGAC
>CAZOEX010000323.1:0-2543 GCA_964578925.1 uncultured Gemmatimonadota bacterium
CCGCTGGCCGACGCGATGCGACTCCCGGACGTCTTCGTGCCCTTCGTCGTCGCCCTGCTGGTGCTCGGCTTTCCCGTTGCCCTGGTCCTGGCGTGGGCGTTCGAGCTCTCCCCACAGGGAGTCCGAAAGATGGAGGCGGCCACGGCGGGCGAGATCGAGGCGATCGTCGCGCAGCCGGCCTCGAAGCGCTGGCCCGCCGGCTTGCTCGCGCTGGCGGGGGTAGCCCTGCTGATCGCCGGAGCGTGGTGGGCGGGCCGCCAGAGCGGGGCAGCGGAAGCGGAGCCCGGGACGGCCGAACGCGCCGAGGCGGTCCAGCTCGCCTTCACCGACCCGAGCGAGGATGAGCGCCCATCGATCGCCGTTCTTCCGTTCGACGACATGAGCCCCGAGGGCGACCAGGGGTACTTCAGCGACGGTATGACCGAGGAGATCCTCAACGTGCTCGCCAGGATCCGCGAGCTGCGCGTCGCGGCGCGAACATCCGTCTTCGCGCTCAAGAACGTCGACCTCACCGCGACCGAAGTCGGGGACACGCTGGACGTCGGGTACTTCGTGGAGGGCAGCGTCCGCAAGGCCGGCGATCGGCTGCGCATCACCGCCCAGTTGATCGACACGAGCGACGGGTCGCACCTCTGGTCGGAGAGCTACGACCGCGACCTGGAGGACGTGTTCGCGATCCAGACCGAGATCGCCGAGGCGATCGCCGAGGAGCTGCGCGTACCGCTCGGTCTCGAAGAAGGGGAGCAGCTCGTCTCCCCCACTAGCGACCTGCAGGCCTACGATCTGTACCTGGCGGGCCGCGCCCGCATGCGGGAGCGGGGCACCAGCCTCGATGAAGCGGTGGATCTGTTCGAGGCTGCGATCGCACAGGATTCGAGCTGGGCGCCGGCCTGGGCCGGGCTCGCGGAGAGCAAGTCGCTGCTGCCGTTCTACCGGGCGGCGGATTCCACGTTCTGGGCCAACAGCCTCGCCGAGGCCGAGCGCGCCGCGAGGCGCGCCCTGGAGCTGGATCCGAACAATGCCTCGGCCACGGTGGCGCTGGCGAACGTACACCGGGATCGCTGGGAGTGGGAGCACGCCGAAGGCGCGTATCTCCGGGCGCTCCAGCTCGACCCGGACAATGTCGAGGCCCATCAACAGTATGCGGAGTTCCTCGGCTACGTCGGACGGCTCGACGAGGCCAGCGAAGCCGCACGGCGCGCGCTCGCCCTGGACCGCTCCCCGATCCGCCTCAACATCGCGGGCTACGTCGCTCAGCATGACGACCGAATCGAGGCGGCGATCCGATACCTCGACGAAGGGATTCGAGCGGACCCGGACGGGAATCTCGGATTTCTCCGCTTCAATCGGGCGCTCGCGCATATGATGACGGATCGAGATCCGGCCGGACGCGCGCTGCTTCTCGATGCCCTGCAGCGAGGTCGTCCCGAGCTATCGGAGCGTATGGCTCGCATCTGGCCGCCCTCGCGGGGGTTGCCGACACCGGAGACGATCGAGCTCCTCGGTGAACTCGAGAATGTGCTCCCTGCACAGCTGTGGATGCTGATCGACCGCCCGGAGCGCGCGATCGAGCACATCGTGTTCATCCGGGACCGCGTCCCCTTCGGACAGACGGACCACTGGTGGAGCCCGATTCTGGATCCGTTGCGTGACGATCCACGGTTCGTGGCGACGCAGGAAGCCTGGGGCCTCGCCGGGTACGAGGTGCAGCGCAGTGGGAATCGAGCACCGGCGCCATGAAGTCCTACCAGCAGCTCTTCGCCGAGCTGAAGCGCCGCCACGTCTTCAAGGTCGCGGCCATATACGGCGCAACGGCCTTCGTACTCCTGCAGCTCGCGGACCTCCTGGTCGAGGCCCTGAAGCTGCCGACCGACTTCCTCACGATGATCACGGTCCTCGTCCTCCTCGGCTTCCCGCTCGCGCTGATCCTGGCCTGGGCGTTCGAGGTGACACCGGAGGGCGTCCGCCGGACCGATACGGCCTCGCGGCAGGAGCTGGCCGAGATCGTCGCCCAGCCGGCGTCGAAGCGCTGGCCGGCCGGATTGCTGGCCCTCGCCGGCCTCGCGGCCCTCGTGCTCGGCGCCTGGTGGGTCGGCCGGCAGACCGCGCCGGGATCGGGCGACGCAGCCGATCCGGTGGCCGCGGACGAGGCGGCCGGCGCACGCCTCGCCTACGCGGACCTGTCGGAGGACGACCGTCCGTCGATTGCGGTGCTGCCCTTCGCCGATATGAGCCGGGAGGGCGACCAGGAGTACTTCAGCGACGGCATGACGGAGGAGATCCTCAACACGCTGGCGAAGATCGACGAGCTGCGCGTCTCCGCTCGCACTTCGACCTTCGCGTACAAGGACCGCACCGTCGACCTTCGCGAGATCGGCCGCGAGCTCGGGGTCCGCTACGTCGTGGAGGGCAGCGTCCGGAAGGACGGGGATCAGCTGCGGATCACGGCCCAGCTCATCGACGCCCGGGACGGTTCACACCTGTGGTCGGACGCGTACGACCGCACCCTCGAGAGCGTGTTCGCGATCCAGACGGAGATCGCG
>CAZOEX010000324.1:0-2535 GCA_964578925.1 uncultured Gemmatimonadota bacterium
GCACCACGCTGTCCGCGTCCACCTCGAGCAGATCGGTCATGAGCGCCACGATATAGGGCTGGGAGATGGTCTGTCCGTGCCCGATGGGCAGCGGACGGTTCTCGTACGCCTGATCGCGCAGCGCGGGCGGGACGAATTCGTGGCGCGGCACCGTTCCCAGCGCCTGCATCGCCTCCGGCGTGAAGTCGCGGCGTCCGGTGAAGGCCTCGGTGTCGCCGGCCGTGCGCCGGATCTCCTCGAGCATGCCCTGCCGCTGCCGGCCCGGATCCGCGTCGTCCGCCGCCGCGGGCGGCGCGCACGCCGCCGCGAGCACCAGCGCCAGGCATCGCACGGGGCGCCGGAGATCCGGAAATGATGCGTGCAGATGCATGGCAAGCTGCTCCCGCGTGCCGTTCCCCGGGGGTGGAGCGCATGGTACCGCAGTTCCCCGGCGCCCGTGCCGGCAGTAGAATCCGAGTGAAACTCGCTCCAGCTATCCCACGGGAGAGCATCATGGCCGAAACGGCTTCCACCATGCTCGAGCTCGGCACCCGGGCGCCGGACTTCTCCCTGCCGGACACCGAAGGACGGCGCGTGTCGCGCTCCGATTTCGAAGGCGCGCCCCTGCTGGTCGTGTTCATGTGCAACCATTGCCCGTACGTGAAGCACATCCGCGAGGGATTGGTCGCGTTCGCGCGCGAGTACATGCCGCGCGGCCTGGCCATGGTCGCTGTCAGCGCGAACGACGCCGCCAGCTTCCCCGCCGACGCACCCGAGCGCATGGCGGAAGAGGCGAAGGCGTACGGTTATCCGTTCCCGTACCTCTACGACGAGACCCAGGAGGTGGCCAAGGCCTACCGTGCGGCATGCACGCCGGACTTCTATCTCTTCGATCGCGGGCACGAGCTTGTCTATCGGGGTCAGTTCGACGGCAGTCGGCCGGGCAACGACGTGCCCGTGACCGGGCGCGACCTGCGGCGGGCCGCGGATGCGGTGCTCGAGGGCAAGCCCGCGCCCGGGGAGCAGAAAGCCAGCATGGGCTGCAACATCAAATGGAAGCGCGGCAACGAGCCGGCTTACGCCTCCTGACGTAGATCCTATGAAGGGTCGCCTTAGGTACCCTTCCGTTTCGTGTCCAACCAAGACATGGAGGAACGGAGAGATGACCCAGGCGACCCTTATGGCGAACGATAGCGCGGTGGCGTCGGTGCTGTACAGGCAGAAGGTGCTGTACGTGGCGCTGGAGCTGGCGGAGCGGGAGTGGAAGCTGGCGTTCGGTGATGGGACAAGCCGGCGGGTGGTGGTGATAGCGGGGCGTGATTGTGGGCGCTTGCTCGAGGAGGTGGAGAAGGCGAAGGAGCGGTTTCGGATGGTGCCCGATGCGCGGGTGTTGAGCTGCTACGAGGCGGGTCGAGAGGGGTTTTGGCTGCACCGGTGGTTGCGCGATGTGGGGATAGAGAACGAGGTGGTGGACTCGGCGAGCATCGAGCGCTCGGCGCGCTCGCGCGTTGAGAAGACGGACCGATTGGATGCGCTGAAGCTGTTGGGTCAGCTGATTCGCTACCACGTGTTGGGGGAGCGAGAGGGGCTGAGCGTGGTGCGGGTGCCGAGCGCGGAGGCGGAGGATGGGAGGCGTCTGCATCGCTGCGAGGAGCGGCTGAAGCGCGAGCGCCAGGGGCATCGGGCGCGCCTGGAGGGATTGTTGGCCGCGCAGGGGCTGAGGGTGAAGGTGGACCGGAGGTTTTGGGAGCGCTTGGAGCAGGCGCGGCTGTGGGACGGCGGTGAGCTGGGAGGGGATGTGCGCTGGGAGCTCGAGCTCGAGTGGGAGCGCCTCGAGGTGGTGGAGCGCCAGCTGCAGGCGCTCGAGGCAGAGCAGCGCTCTCGGCTGCTCGACCCGCGCACCGAGGCGCAGTGTCAGGTGCTGCGGTTGATGCACCTGTATGGAATCGGGCGGCGCAGTGCGTGGCTGTTCGTGATGGAGTTCTTCGGGTGGCGGGGGTTTCGCAACGCCCGTGAGGTGGGGTCGCTGGCGGGGCTGGTGGGCACGGCGCACCAGAGTGGGGATATGGCTCGCGAGCAGGGCATCAGCAAAGCGGGGAACCGGCGGGTGAGGCGCATGGCGGTGGAGATTGCGTGGTGTTGGCTGAGGTATCAGCCCCAGAGCGCGTTGAGCCAGTGGTATCAGCGGCGCTGGGGGCGCGGTGGCAAGCGCCAGCGCCGGGTCGGAGTGGTGGCGCTCGCGCGGCGGCTGCTGGTGGCGTTGTGGCGTTACCTCGCGCACGGGGAGCTGCCCGAGGGGGCGCGGCTCAAGGCGGCGGTGGTGGTCTGAGCGAGCTGGGATGAAGAGCGCGCGCGGTTCACGTGAGGGCGAGAGAGAGAGGCAGCGGTGATTCGTCGGTGAGGGGATTGGACTCAGAGCGTTTTGGGGTTGGTAGGGGTGCCCGGACCCGCCCTGGGTTGGGCGAGAGGCCCAGCCGTTTCCTTGTAGAGGGGGCACTTCTTACCGCCGGTGGTCTTGGCGCCATGGGCGCATGCAGGATGAGGCGTGGCTGCTCG
>CAZOEX010000325.1:0-2533 GCA_964578925.1 uncultured Gemmatimonadota bacterium
TCAGGTAGTGGCAGGCGCCCGGGTGATCCGGGTCGATCGCCAGCGCGTCCTCCAGGGCGGCCACGATCCGACGCGTGCCGGGGCGCGGCGCTCGATCATCGTACGGGCCCGACCAGTAGTTCCAGGGGCTGAGGTTCATCAGGGACGCGGCATACAGGGTCAGGACGTCGGGATCACGCGGGCGCGCCTCAGCGATCCGTTCCATCGCTCGGCTGTAGGCCGAATCGAGCGACGCGCGGTCCGCCGTCGGATCGGGGCCGTACCGTGCGGCGATCGCCTCGATGAGCATCCGCTCGCCGTCCGTCGCGCCGCCCGCGAGCTTCACGGCCCGTGCGGCCGCCGCGAATGCCTGCCGGCCGCCGGCTTCGTCCATGCCCGCGTTGATGTTGTTGCCGGAGGCCAGCGCGATCCCCCACCAGCACATGGCGCACGTCGAATCGGATGCGAGGGCGGCCCGGTACGAACGGATCGCCTCGGCGTGGTTGAAGGCGTACTGGAGGCGCAGTCCCTGGTTGAAGTAGGCCTGGGCCCGCTCGGAAGGCGTGGAGATCGTGCGGCGATGGTCGCCCAGCCCCTCGTAGAGCGGGGGGAGGTCTTCGTCATCCGCGTCGGGAGCGTACGCTGCGGTCCGGTCGAGCGCATGGACGCCCGCGTCGTGCTGCTCCGAGCTGCTCGTCCGGGCCGAATCCGCTTCGCTGGCTTCGCGATTCTTGCTGCAGGCCCACGGCAGAAACGCCGACGCGAGCAGGGCAGCCACCAGAAGCGGTCGCGTTGTCCTGTACATGGTCCGTCACTCCGTGTTGGGGGGATGTCCGGGTGCCTCCATTGCTTGATGCGCAGACGCTCCGGGAAGACTGACATGGCGTCGGCCGCATGCTAGGTTCTGCCGATGATCCCAATGGTGAAGCGTCTCGCGACATCGAGATCGGGGGCGAGGCGGGTCGCGCCGGTCGCGGCGAGTTGCGCGCTCGTCGGCCTGGTGGCCGCATGCGGACCCCGGGTCGACCCCGTGACGACCGCTGAAGTTCGGGCGCGGGACGCGGATGCGCGGGTGCTCGTCTTCGTCCGCGACCGCGATGGAATTCCGTCGTGTCCGTGGGAGGTTCTCGGCACCGTGCACGTCGAGGCCGGATGGACCGAGAACACCGACGAGCGCCGGCGTATCGAGCGCGCGGCCGCCGAGCTGGGAGGTCATGCGTTGATGGTCGAGACGAGCGAGGATGCGGAAGCGCGCATCCTCCGGTTCTTCGATCCGCTCTGCAATCCCGTCCGTGACGAATGAAGTGATCCGACATGCCTGACGCCGAAATCCGTCGAATCGCGATCAGTACCGGCGGGGGGGATGCCCCCGGCCTGAACGCCGTGATCCGCGCCTCCGTGCTCGCCGCGCTGGGCGAAGGATGGGAGTGCGTGGGGATCCAGGACGGCTACAACGGACTTCTGGAGCCCGGACGCTACGAGGAAGGAGGCCTGATCTCCCTCGGTCGTCGCGAAGTGCAGGGGATCACCCACCTCGGGGGCACGATTCTGGGCACGACGAATCGCGGCGACCCTCTCGCCTACCCGGTGCAGCGGCCGGACGGCAGCTGGGACGAAGTCGACCGCTCGGACGAGCTGATCCGCGCATTCTCCGAAGCGGGGATCGACGCTCTGATCGCGGTGGGAGGGGACGGCTCGATGCACATCGCCGACGTTCTGTACCGGAAGGGCCTTCCGGTTGTCGGCGTGCCGAAGACCATCGACAACGATCTCGAGGAGACCTCCGTCACCTTCGGCTTCGACACCGCCGTGACCTTCGCGACGGAGTGCATCGACCGGCTGCACACGACGGCGGAGGCCCACGACCGTCTCATGGTGGTCGAAGTCATGGGCCGCTACGCCGGCTGGATCGCGCTGCACGCCGGGCTCGCGGGCTCGGCCGACGCGATCCTGATTCCCGAGATTCCGTACGACTTGGAACCGGTCGCCGCGAAGATCGCGGCGCGCGAGGCCATGGGACGGCATTTTTCGATCGTCGTCGTGGCCGAGGGGGCGCATCCGGTGGGTGGCGAGCGCTCGGTCATCAGCGACGAGCCGGGGAGGGAGGAACGGCTCGGAGGCATCGGACAGCGGGTCGCCGACCGGCTCGAGGAGATGACGGGGAAGGAGACGCGCACGGTCGTGCTCGGGCATCTCCTTCGCGGGGGAGGCCCGACGACCCGCGACCGTATCGTCTCGCTGCGCTTCGGCGCCGCGGCGGTGCGCGCGCTTCGGGAGGGCTCGGCCGGGTGCATGGTGGCCCTCGACCCACCCGACGTGCGATACGTTCCACTCGAGAAGGTGACGGGCCGGATGAAGTGCGTGCCGATCGACTCGGACACCGTCCGAACGGTGCGCGACCTCGGTATCAGTCTGGGGGACTGACACACCGCCAACGGAGCGCCACATGAACGAGAAGCCGACCCGCCTCCACAAGGAGCTCGGGCTGTTCGACGTCTACGCGATCAGCACCGGTGCCATGTTCAGCTCCGGCTTCTTCCTGCTGCCGGGATTG
>CAZOEX010000326.1:0-2496 GCA_964578925.1 uncultured Gemmatimonadota bacterium
CAGTTGCCTGTCAGCGACTCGGGGCCTGCTTGGCCACATCCTTCAGCAGGTCATCGAGATGGTGGCGGTGGAGCAGTTGGCCACGCGTCACGACGGCGTGAACCCGAGCGAGATTGCTGATGTCCGAGAGGGGGTCGCCGTGGAGCACGACGAGATCGGCCCACTTCCCCGGTTCGATCGTACCAGCCACGTCTTCCAAACCGAGGAAGCGGGCCGAAGTGGTCGTCGCCGTAGACAGAGCCTCCCGCGGCGTGAGCCCGGCGTCGACGAGCATTTCCAACTCCTCGTGAAGCGACGTGCCCGGGCACACGTCTCGGGCGGCCAGATCGGATCCGGCCAGCAGCGGCACGCCGGCCTCGTGCAGCCGACCGGAGAAGCGTACCATCAGCTCCGTGAACCGCTGGCGTGCTTCCACGACGGCCGGGTTCCGGTCCTTTTCCTGGACGGGTGAGAAGCGGTTCCATTGATCCCGCAGGGACGCGGCCACGTACCGCTGGCACATCGGTGGATCGTCGGCCAGGGACGCCCGCCGGCCCCGTCGTTCCGTCACGACGAGCGTGGGCGTCACATGCGTTCGGTGCGTCACCAGCGCCTCGATCAACTCCGCTCCACCGTCGTCGACGAACTCGACCAGCCCGGCGAACATGGCGCCCGTGTCGGAAAATCCGGCGGCGAACGTGCCCTCGAAGAAGGTGATCGCGTGCTCCAGGGATGCCTGGCCGGCCCGTACGGCCTCGATCGGCTCGACAGTGACCGGCACGTGCCCGACGAACTGGATCCCCCGGTCGCGGGCCGCTTCGGCGAGCGCGAAGTAGGCGTCTCGCGGCACGGCGTTGTGGATCTTGATGAAGTCGACGTCTCGCCCGACCAGCTCCGTCACGACGGCGCGGGCCCCCGTGCGGTCGGTCACCTCGTGTCGGAACGGAGCGTCGGGCTTGTTGCCGTCGACATACGGTCCGGGCCGGACGATCCGGGGGCCGACCGTTTCGCCCGAGCGAACGTCCTCGCGCCACCTGTCGATCAGCTCGAGGTCGCCTCCCATATCGCGCACCCCGGTCACGCCGTGCGCCACGAGCGCCGGAAGCACGATCTCGGTCGCGTCCGTCAAGTGAACGTGCATGTCCCAGAGCCCCGGGATCACCGTCCTGCCGGCGAGGTCGACGACCCTCGCGCCCTCGGGCACGGCCACGGAAGCGTGGGGACCGACGGCTCCAATGCGACCGTCCGCAATGACGATCGTGCCGTCCTCGACGGCGCCGCGTCCCGTCATGTCAACTACGCGGGCATGCACCAGCGCGAGCGTGTCGGGTCTTTCACCCGAGTCGAGCGATATGGCGCTGGAGGCCGGCACCGGGCCGACCAGCAGGGCGAGCACGGCGATGCTCAGACTGCTCATACGGATTGCCTCCCCGGTCCCTCCGCAGACATCCGCCAATCGCGGGCGGTTCGACTGACAGTCCGTACGAAACGGGACGTGTCGGGTTTCAGACGTGCGCCTCGGACGGACACGATTTCGCAACTCAACCAACGATCGATCCGATGCTGAATGGCCAGACACAGGCGACCGATCAACCGGTTCGTGACGAGCCGGCGCACGGACGGGGAGAGACGTCGCTATGGCGTGACGGATCGACGCGACATCCGGGATCCGTCCGCGCGGCGGACGCGTCGTGCGCTGTCGGACCTCCTGAGTCTCGTGAAGCTGGTGCGATCAAGGCCGTCACGCCGGCGGGGCTGCTCGCCCTCCTGCCTCCGGAGGTAGAAGCTCCGTAGCGGCTCGCTCGTCAACCGCGTGGCGCGACGCGGCATCGTTGGACGGGCAGTGATTCCTTACATATAGGATCCGATGGAAAGAAGTTCGGCCGCAGGGACAGGAGCGGTCGACAACGAAAGCGGAAAGTCAGGTCCGATGAACCTCGCGCGAGAAACCGGGATGATCGAGCCCCTCGCCAGGCCCTCCCCCCTTCCCGGCTTCGAGTACGTTCGCGGCTGGGGAGTCTACGCCCTCCCGCTCGACACCGGCCACGTACTGGCGCTTCGGGTGTTTCCGGAGAACGACTTCGCTCCCTATCGTACGATCTGGCACCGCTCCCCCGAGGGGGATTGGTCCATCTACGCCGACAGCCCTCGTCTCGACATCGCCTGCCCGCGCTATTACGACTCGGCCTCCCGCCGGAACGAGCACGCGAACATCTCGCTCCGGTGGACCGGGCCCATGGACCTGTCCATCGAGATGGATGCCCCGAGGCTCACCTGGAACGTCTCGATGACGACGACCGGCCCGATGACCGTCATGAACGGGATCAGCCGCTCGCTGCCCGAGAGCCTGTGGCGGACGCCCTTCCTCCTGCGAGCGTTCGAGCGTCTCGGTGGGGCGTTCTTCGACATGGGCGACATCACGCTCTCCGGAAACGCCCCGAACGGCCATTTCGCCATCGTCATGCCGAGACGGATGTTCCCCGTCGCTTCCGCGACCGTCCGGCTGGAAGGTGAGGA
>CAZOEX010000327.1:0-2494 GCA_964578925.1 uncultured Gemmatimonadota bacterium
GTTGAGGTCCTTCTTGAGGAACTCGTAAATCTGCGAGTACTCGAAGACGCCCAGCATGACGGCCAGCAGGGTGAGGATGCCCGCTCCCACCAGGGCCGCCACCGTCTTGTGGAACCGCTCATGGGCGATGCCCACGTAGGTCAGCAGCATCCCGAGAGCGAACAGCAGCATCATCCCCGGCGAGGCGACTTCGGATTCATGTTGGGCCAGCAGAGGAAGCATCGTGTGTCAGGTTTTCGGTAATCAATCAAACAACAAGAATAGGGCAGTCCACGTCAGGCCGAATCCCAAGTTTCCTCAAACGCTGGAGCTATTGTCAAATCTTGTGTTCTCGCGAAATGAAGAAAGGTGGCGTATCCTGCTGAGGTGAATCAATCCTTCAGCGGCCCGAAGTGGGCAAAGGAATACGCCATGTCGAAGAATACGAAAACCGCAGCCACGTTTCCAGCAGGAGCCTCACCGGGTGGGGCCGAGGCCGACCGGGACCCCCGGCTCGGGGGTCCGGTCGATTCCGAGGTGCTGGCGTTTCGATCGCAGTTCGAGGGGCGCAGCCCCCTCGATGAGCTGGTCCGGGAAGGGGCCCAGAAGATGCTTCAGGCCGCCATCAACGCCGAGGTCGATCAGTTCCTCGGTCAGTACGCGGAGCGGGTCGATGCGCAGGGACGGCGGCTGGTGGTCCGCAACGGCCATCTGCCCTCAAGAGAAATCCTGACCGGGGCCGGGCCCCTTCAAGTCCGGCAGCCCCGGGTGCGGGACAACTCTCCGGAGAAGGACAGCCGGGTTCACTTCTCCCCGAGTGTGTTGCCGCCCTATCTCCGCAAAAGTCCGGCCATCGAGGAGCTGATCCCCTGGCTGTACCTCAAAGGGGTCTCGACGGGCGATTTCACCGACGCCCTGCAAGCCCTCGTCGGCGAGGGGGCCCGAGGGTTCAGCCCCAACGTCATCGTGCGGCTCAAGGAGCAGTGGAGCCGGGAGTACGAGGAGTGGATGCGGCGGGACCTCTCCGGGAAGCAGTACGTCTACATCTGGGCCGACGGCATTCACGTGAAGGTCCGCCTGGAAGACGACGCCAACAAAAAGCAGTGCATGCTGGTGCTGATGGGCGCCACCGCCGAGGGGACCAAAGAGCTGATCGCCGTCGCCGACGGGTATCGGGAGAGCGAGCAGAGCTGGTACGAGCTGCTCATCGACCTCAAGCAGCGGGGCCTGGTCATCGAACCGAAGCTGGCGACCGGCGATGGGGCCCTCGGCTTCTGGGCGGCTCTGCGCAAAGTCTTCGGGGAAACTCGGGAGCAGCGCTGCTGGGTCCACAAGACGGCCAACGTCTTGAACACCATGCCGGGGAGCGTGCAGCCGAAAGCGAAGAAGGACCTCCACGAGATCTGGCAAGCCGAGACCCGTGAGCAAGCCCACCGAGCCTTCGATCACTTCCTGGAGAAGTACGCAGCCAAGTATCCGAAAGCCTGTGAATGTCTCAAGAAGGACCGGGACGCGCTGTTGGCCTTCTACGACTTCCCGGCCGAACACTGGCGGCACCTACGAACCACCAACCCGATCGAATCGACCTTCGCCACGATTCGCCTGCGGCATCGACGAACCAAAGGAAACGGCACCCGACGAACCAGCCTGGCAATGCTGTTCAAGCTCGGACAGTCCGCTGAGAAACGCTGGCGCCGCCTCAATGGACACCAACAGATCGTTCACCTACTCCAAGGAAAAACCTTCAAAGACGGAACCCTGCAGGACGCCGCCTGAACCCGTTCCAGAACACAAGATTTGACAATAGCTCAGACCTATTGGTCTGTCAGCTCATAAATTGTGGTTTTGGGATTCAAAGCCCACCGGTGGCAACCGGTGGGACCCACGGATTGCCATCCGTGGGCTTTGCAAGTGGATCCCCAACAAACGGATTGACTCACAAAAATAAGATTGACGGACCACTAGCGCCGCCCGGGCCATGGTCGCCTCCCAACAGCGTCCGTGTCCGTGACCGTCCCCGTTTGAATCAGAAAAAGGATGCCGGCCCAAATCATTCGTAGATCGTCTCGTCCTTAAAATGGGACGGCTCTCGCGACGGCGCGACGCCGGCCTGAAATCGCGACACCTGTCGTCAATTTAGCCACAGGCGATGGCCGGCGGCCTGCTCCGATCTCCCGTGTTTTATGGGGTGGCCGTGATGGCGCGCAATTTGCCCACGAAGGAGCCAGTCTTGGCAGAGCGGTTCGTGGTTGTTGCTCCGTGTCTCCGATAATAGAATTAGGTTGGTGCTTTCCTAGGGGATTGTTGTGCAAAGCCGAGTTGCGACAACTGGATTGGTCGCGCTGCTTTCGGCGGCGGTGCTGCTGGGCGGAATGACTCGCCCTGCGGTCCGGCACGCGCACGCCGATGGAGACCAGCCACATCATCATCGCACCGGCGCGGTTGAGCAACACTCGCACGATCACGCCCACCAAGACGGGCATTCACACCAGCATCCACACGATGGGCGGGACGA
>CAZOEX010000328.1:0-2487 GCA_964578925.1 uncultured Gemmatimonadota bacterium
GAGGCCGTGCGCCTGCACCGCGACGACTTCATGGCTGGCTTCCACCTACGAGGAGCCGCGCCCTTCGAGGACTGGCGCACGGTCCAGGCCGAGGGGTTCCGCCGAGAGCTGCTGGGGTCGTTGGACCGTCTCGCCCGGATCCACGCGCGCATGGGACAGCTCGACACCGCGCTCGACCATGCGCGTCGGCGGCTGGAGCTCGAACCGCTGCACGAACCGACCCACCGCATGCTCATGCTCCTGCACGCCTGGAAGGGGCAGCGGGGCGAGGCGATGCGCCAGTACCGAGACTGCGTCCGGGTGCTGGAACGTGAGCTGGGCGTCACCCCTCTGGAGCGGACCACCCGGCTGCACGAGGCGATCGTGGCCGGCGACCCGCCGGACCGGCCCGCTCCCGCCCCGACCGTGGCATCAGACGACCCCCGGCAGCCCTCGCGAACGCCGATCTCCCTGGTGGGACGCGGTGCGGAGCTCGAGCGGTTGCAGGCCGCCTACGAGGACTCGGGGCGTGCCGGGCGCTTCGTCCTGATCGAGGGCGAGGCCGGGATCGGCAAGACGCGCCTGATGGACCGGTTCGTCACCGACGCCGGGGACGGCGGCGCAGCGGTCGCCGCGATCCGCTGTTACGAGGAGGAGCAGACGGTCGCGTACGCCGCTGCCGCTGAGCTGCTGCGTGCCGCGATGACGGTCGGTGACCTGACGGACGTCCCGGATCCGTGGCTCAGGGAGGCGGCTCGGCTCGCACCCGAACTGCTCGATCACCGGCCCGACCTCGACCCCGCCGGCACCCTCGACAGCGCCGAAGCCCGTCGTCGTCTCCTCGAAGGGCTGCGCCAGATGCTCGTGGGGACGCTCGTCGGTCCGGGACCGGGGATCATCGCCGTCGACGACGTCCACTGGGCGGACGACGCGTCCTCCGATGCGCTGACCTACCTCCTGCGACGTCTCGAGGACGTGCCGCTGTGCGTCGTCGTCGGTGCCCGCAGCCGGCTGCTGCCCTCCGAGCACCCGCTCCGTCGGGTCGTCAGGGATCTGATCGCCGACGAGCGCGGGTCGCGTATCCGGCTCCAACGGTTCGATGACGACGACGTCAACGCGCTCGCGGAGGCGATGGACACGTCCGCGCGTCCGGAGGTGATCGCGAGGGTCGCCGAGGAGTCCGAGGGCCTGCCACTGTTCGCGGTCGAGTACCTCCGCGCGTCGGACGAGGGGGGCGACACCGACCGCTGGAGCATCCCGGACGGGATCCGCATCGGGCTGGAGCGACAGGTGGACCGGCTGACGGACGGGGCGCGTCAGGTGCTGTCCACGGCGGCCGTCATCGGCCGGTCCTTCGCGCTCGACACCCTGCTCGAGGCCAGCGGCCGGGATCTGGAGGAGACCGTCAGCGCGGTCGAGGAGCTGTCCGCCGCTGGGATCGTCACCGAGATCGACCGTGGGCACGAACCCCGGTACGACTTCCGCCACCACAAGCTGCGCGACGTCGTGTACGAGGACACCAGCGCCGCTCGGCGCCGGCTGCTGCACCGCCGCGTCGCCGACGTGCTGCGCCGACGTGGACAGCGGGGCGCCGACGGTCGGCCGTCGGCAGGGGTCGTCGCCCGCCACCTCCGCGAGTCGGGCAGGACGGAGGAGGCCGCGCGTGCGTACGTCGAGGCGGCCGACGAGTCGCTGGAGCTGTCCGCACACACGGAAGCGATCGGTCACCTCCGGGAGGCGCTCGAACTCGATCATCCCGATCGGGGACGCCTCCAGGAGAGGCTCGGCGAGCTCCTGACGTTGCGCGGTGACTACCCGACGGCGTTGCGCGTGTTCTCGGCGGCGGCGGCGAACCTGGACGACAGCGCGGATCTGGCGCGTATCGAGCACCGCATCGCGACGGTCCACGAACGTCGTGGGGACTGGGCGTCCGCCGAGTCGCACGTCGAAGCCGGTCTCGAGACCCTCCCGGAGGACGGACCCGACCCGCTGCGTGCTCGGCTGCACACCGACCGGGCGTTGATCGCCTACCGGCGGGACCAGCACGACCGCGCCCGCTCCGAAGCCGAGCACGCGCTCGAGCTGGCCGCTCGTGCGGGTGACGACCCCGCCAGGGCCCAGGCGCTGAACCTCGTAGGGATGCTCGCCCGCACCGATGGCGACGCCGATGGAGCGGTGACCCGACTCGAGGAGAGCTTGGCGGTGGCGGAGACCCTCGACGATCCGTCGGCGCGCATCGCGAGCCTCAACAACCTCGCCCTCGCCCACGCGGATCGCGACGAGCACCCGGAAGGGCTGGAGCTCGCCAAGAAGGCGCTGGGACTGTGCCGCAGACAGGGCGACCGGCACCGGGAGGCAGCGCTCCTGAACAACGTCGCCGACCTCCTCCACCGTGCAGGGCAGCGCGAGGAGGCGCTCGACTACCTCAAGCAGGCCGTGTCGATCTTCGCGGAGGTCGGGGAACCGGAGCGCCACGAACCCGAGATCTGGAAGCTCGTCGACTGGTAG
>CAZOEX010000329.1:0-2461 GCA_964578925.1 uncultured Gemmatimonadota bacterium
CCCCAGCGTCATCGGGTCCAGATCCGCCGTCGGCAGGCCGGTGTAGAAGCGCGTCTCCATGGGCACGGTGAACAGCGTGCCTCCCCGTCGCTCGGCGAGCTCGAAGTCCACCGCGAGCTGTCCGCCCTCGTCGCGAAGGACGTGGCGGAACGTGTACCATCCCGCCTCATCCACGTCGTGGCCGAGAATCGACAGGCCGTCACTGCCCGGCAGGACCGGTACGAAGAAGTAGTGAAACACCCCGGCCGCCTTCGGGCTGGACAATTCGCGGACCGAGACCGCGTAGGTGAAGACCGTGCCCGGTGGCGCGAAGAAGTTGACGCTGGGTAGGGGTGGCGGATTCGCCTGCCACTCGGGATCCAGATAGATGTCGAGTTCCGTCACGTAACCGGCGGCCGGCCAGGAGTCGGAGAAGTTGCTGAAGTCGTCGCCCGGCGCCCACGGCGCGTTGACGAGGTTGGCGCCGAACAGGCCGGCGAAGAACGCGTTGCACGGTCCCTGCTCGACCGTGGCGTATCCGCTTCCGGCGGACGGCGTCACGCTACCGTCACCGCGATCCTGCTGGTCGATCGAGCCGCACCAGCCGTTGGGTCCGATCGTCTCGCCCCCGAACCAGCCGTCCGTGCCGTGGTTGAATCCCTGATGCCAGTTCGAGAACGACGTGTGTGGTCCACGGTGCGCGGACGCCGGCGTGGCGGCATCCGACGCCGCATTCGCGTCGGCCGACACGCTGCTGTCGAGATCCGTCGGGCTGTTCTGGCAGCCAGCGGCCAGACCGACCATCAGAAATGCGAATCCAAGCGCCCACGACCCCGCGCTCGTGTACGACGTGCGATCTGCTCGATACTCTCGTGAAGTTCGATCCACGATTCCTCCTCGGATGTTGCCTCGATTCGATTGCGTCCGGTCTCGGGTCCCGGCCTCTCACCCGGTAGCGCGCAATAGTGGGGAGAATCACCTCACCGCAGTTCTGGTGATTCGAACAGTGAGGATGTTGCGGAGTGCCCTACTGCCGCGACTCGAGGACTTCGGCGAGCCGACGGCGCCAGCGGTCGGCGTCATCATGGCGCCCGAGGGACTCGTATACCGGCACGACCGCCTCCAGGCAGCGAGGCACGTAGGGATCGGGGAGCTGTGGGGGATCCTCTCCGACGATCGGCAGGGCGCTGTCGAACAGCGCCGCGGCCTCGTCCGGACGGTCGCGACGTGCCAGGATCCGTCCCAGGTTGCATTCCGCGACCGCGAGCGTCGCGTGGCCCGTGGGCAGACTTGCCCGATAGATCCGGAGGGCTTCCCGACAGGCGGTCTCGGCGGCGGCGTACTCGTCTCTCCGGCCGTGAATCCGGCAGAGTACGCTCAGGGGCCATCCGGTCGAGAAGTGATCGGGGCGCTTCGCCACTCGCGCGTCGAAGACGCGTCGGGCGAGTGTCTCGGCCTCGTCCAGCTCCCCCTGTCGGGTGAGCAGCAGGGAGAGCTGGTGGAGAGAGATGATCACCCGCTCGTCTTCTTCACCGAACAGATCCACCTGGCGGGCGAGCACCCGTCGCTTCATCTCTTCGGCTTCATCCAGCCGATCGACCCGAGTGAGCACGTCGGAGAGCAAGACGCGGGTCTGCATCGTCTCCGCGTGATCCGGTCCCAGGGAGCGCTCGAAGATCGAGACCGCTCGTTCGAATGCGTCGACGGCCTCTTCGAACCGGTCGACCTCGTAGAGAGTCCAGGCCAACCCCGCCATCGCCCGCCCGGTCCGCGGATCGTCGTCGCCGAATTCGATCTGAACCAGCGAGAGAGCGCGCTCCGCGCTTCGGGGCGCCACTTCTTCCCGCCCCAGGGCCACGTGCGCTTGAGCGAGGCCGGTGTAGGCACGCGCCGTCAGCTCGGGGGTGGGGGTCGGTCGGCTTTCGAGGCGTTCGATCATCCGGAGGAACAGCTCCCTCGCCTCCTCGAATCGACCCTGCAGCTTCAGCATCTCCCCGAGTTCGATCCCCGTCGCGAGCGTGACCGTGTCTCGCGGTCCGTGCAGCGACAGCAATCTGTCGTAGCTCGTTCGGAGAAGGCTGGCGGCGGAGTCATAGACCCCCTGGCCACGGAGAGCCGTGCCGAGCAGGCGCATCGATGCGGCGGAGGAGGCGGCGTTCGACACGTCGATCGCGAGCGCTTCGTCCAGTAGCGGACGCGCCGAGCCGGGCAGGCCGAGATTCAGATACACGCCGGCGATCGCCCGCAGGAGCTCGCTGCGCATGTCCGGCTGATCCTCCAGCTCTTCTCGGATGCGATCCGTGCTCTTCGCCAGCGCCTCGCGCACCGTAATCTCCGATCCGGCGGCGGGAGCCCCGGGCGTCCAGGGATCGGCGGTCCGAAAGACGTCCACGAGAACGTCGCGGACCTGTCTGGCTCGCTCCGCCTCCTCCCGGGCCGCGTTCCGCTCGACCTCGAGCTGATTTCCGTGGCGGACGAGGGT
>CAZOEX010000330.1:0-2440 GCA_964578925.1 uncultured Gemmatimonadota bacterium
AGCGGATGTCGTTGGCGATCTTCATCAGGCTGACGGCCACCACCTTGAGCATGCCACTCGCCTCGACCGCTCCGTCGCGGGCCGACTGGGCCTCGAAGTGATCGTCCGCCTCGCGGAAGGGGAGCCCGGTGAGGTCGCTGATCTGCCGAGCCATCCGCTCGCCGAATTCGGGATGGGTGTTGATCCCGGTCCCGACAGCCGTTCCGCCGATCGCGAGCTGACGGAGACTCTCCCGCGTGCCGAGCACCCGCCGGATGCCCTGATCGACCTGTGCCGCGTAGCCCCGGAACTCCTGGCCGAGGCGTATCGGCGTCGCGTCCTGCAGATGCGTCCGGCCGGCCTTCGGGATGCCGTCGAATTCCTCGGCCCTGGCGCCCAATGCTTCCCGCAGGTGCTCGAGGGCCGGCAGGAGGTCCTCCTCGATCGACCAGAGGGCGGCCACGTGCAATGCCGTCGGAATCACGTCGTTGCTCGATTGGCCCATGTTGACGTGATCGTTCGGATGGACCGGCTCCTTCGACCCGACCTCTCCCCCCAGTAGCTGGATCGCCCGGTTCGCCAGCACCTCGTTGGCGTTCATGTTCGTCGAGGTGCCCGATCCGGTCTGGAAGATGTCGACGACGAAATGGTCGTCGAGGTCGCCGGCGCGCATCTCCTGCGCGGCACGGCGAATGGCGTCGGCGCGTTCGCGGTCCAGGAGCCCGAGCTCTTCGTTCACCTGAGCCGCCGCCAGCTTCACGGTCGCCAGGGCGCGCAGAAATCGCCGGTCGAAGCGCAGACGACTGATGGGGAAGTTGCGGCGGGCCCGCTCCGCCTGGGCGCCATAGAGACGATCCGCCGGAATCCGGACTTCACCCATCGAATCCTGCTCGACGCGATACTTCTCTGTCATCTTCGCCTTCCCGGCCCGAAAGCCCGTCGACGTTCGTCTCTCCGGTCTCGAGGCCTTTCTAGAGCCGTACCCGGTCGCCCGCTTCGATGCCGTGCGCCTCGAACCAGCCGGCCTCCATCTCGAGAGCGTACATCATCGGGCCCTCGGAATAGTGGCTCGTGTCGTCGTTCGGCCGCATGGTCTCGATGTTGATGATCGTACCGTTACGGTCGAGAAACGCGATATCGAGCGCCATGGGCGTGTTCCGCATCCAGAACGACCGCTGCTGCTCGTCGGGGTAGACGAAGAGCATCCCGTGGTTTTCGGGCAGCGAGTCGCGCTCCATCAACCCCCGTTCCCGGAGCGCCGGCGTGTCGGCGATCTCGGCGATCACCGTGACGCCGCCGACGTTCAGCTCGTGCGTTCGAACGACACCACCGTTTCCGGGTCTGGGAGCGCCGCTCGACGCTTCTTGCTGCTCCGTCGTGAGGACCGACGGGGGTGTCTCCTGTGCCGCGTCACCCGCGTCGCACCCGGCAAGAGCCGTCGCTGCGAAGACGATGCCCCATACGGTTCTGTGGATCTTCATTGCGTCGCTCGACTTCCCCGTTTCGATGTTCGCTCGGATCCCCGGCGGTCGGACTTTCAAGATGCGTCGGCGCCGGGCGGTCGCAAGAAGGCCGTCGGACCGGGCGATACCCGTGCATCACGCGACCGGTCCGCCGCCGTCGGTTCTCGCCGCTCCGCCGTTTTCGACGCGTTGAGCGGCGGCGGGCGGGCGGCTAGATTCTCACTCCGTTGAGAATGGCCGACTTGAAGCCTGTCAAACAGGCGCCTGAGTCCGCGTGAAGCTGCGGAGTGAACGAGATCCGATGACGAACGGCACATCCAGCATCGTTCCCACCCGGCCCCCGCTGGGCTGCGCCGCGGTGATGATGGAAGTTCTGCGCGGCGAATTGCGAGAGCGCGAGCTTCCGTTCACCCAGCAGCGCGAGTCGGTGGCACGGGTGTTGTTCGAGTCGACCCGACACCTGTCGGCCGACGAGGTGGCCGAGGAGCTGCGCGAGCGGGGCGAGCAGATCGGCAAGGCCACCGTCTACCGGACCCTGGCGCTGCTGGTGGAGCTCGGTCTCGCCACGGAGCACGATTTCGGGGAGGGGTTCCGGCGGTACCAGATGCAGATCGGGGCGGCGCAGTACGACCACATGATCTGCACCTCCTGCGGCAGGGTCACGCAGTTCCGGCATCCCGGATTGAACGAGACGCTCGAGGGGATCGCGCGCGATGCCGGATTCGAGGCGATCACCCGGCAGATCAAGATCTTCGGGACGTGCGATGAATGCTCGTGACCGGTTGCTCGACCTGTTCGTCGAGCGCTCGTTTCGACTCGGAGACTTCACGCTGTCGTCCGGCCGGAAGAGCGATTTCTACATCGATTGCCGTACGACGACGATGCACGCCGAGGGCCTCGTCCTGCTCGGCCGCGTCGGATGCGACACGCTGGCCGAGGTCGGCTGGGAACCGGATCTGGTCGGCGGGCTGACGATGGGCGCCGACCCGATCTCCTAC
>CAZOEX010000331.1:0-2412 GCA_964578925.1 uncultured Gemmatimonadota bacterium
TGCTCGAGCCGCTTCAGCCGGTCCTCGGACAGCAGCGACAGGCTGCTCTCGGCGATGAAGTCGATCTCGCCCGGCGGGACAGCGGCCTCGATCGCGTCCAGGTAGTCATCGAACCGCACCCCGAAGTTGGGATCGTGCCAGCCCACCCTGGGGCGCCTGAACTTCGTCAGCAGGAAGCGCAGGTCCTCGGTCATCTGGGCGAAGTCGAGCGGCTGGTAGGTGACCTCGGAATCGATGCAGAAGCTGCAGGTGTACGGGCAGCCGAGGCTCCCGAGCATCGGGACGATCTTGAACGTCGGCGCCTTCTCCAGCGTCGGGACGATGTACTTCCAGCGCTCGCGGACGCCGGGGAGGGTCCGGGGCTGCTGCTCGGCCGTGACGTGGCGCCCGCGCGGACGGTGCGTCTCGCACTCCTCCAGCACCTCGTCCAGCGTGTCCTGGTCCGTGAAGCCGAGGACGTAGTCGAAGTACTTCGCCGCGTCCTCGGGATAGCAGCGGGCGTGGGGCCCGCCGATGCAGGTGACGACGCCCCGCGCCCGGAACATGGCGCTGACCGCGTAGGCGACCTGCGCGCCCTGGGAGAAGGCGCCGACCAGCAGGAGGTCGATGTCTTCGGGCAGCTCCTCGACCAGGTCTTCGAAGCCGGTGTAGCAGACCAGCCGGACGTCGTGGCCACGCTCCTCGCACCACACGGCGAGGACCTGGGGCATGATGCTGGCGAGGTTCGCGTTCATGAGCCGCGCGTAGAGGGCGCGCGTCGGACCCTTTGCCACCAGGTCGATGATGCCGATGCGAAGTGGGCGCAGAAGCTACCTCCCTCGTTACTCCCGCTGGATGAAGTAGGCCGCGACCCGCCAGGCGTCGCCGTCCTGCCGGGGCACGACGGTCTCGATGATCGTCCGGTCGCCGGAAACCTCGGTCCGGTACTGGAGCATCACGTAGTCGCCGGGCGGCGCGTTGGGCGGGTTGTCGAGCTGGGAGAAGCCGACGAGGGTACGTGCCCCCAGCGGCCGGTACGCCCGGCGGCCGGCGTTGATCATGGCCTCGAGCGACTGCGGCGACGCCGAGTTCTGGAGGGTGCTCGCCCCGGCGGCCCAACCTTCCTCGAACTCCCCCGCGTCGATGAGCTCGAGCCAGGCGAGCCCGACGTCGGCGGCGGACTCGATCTCGCTCGACGGGAAGTCGAATCCATCGTGGGGATGCGGCGCGACCTCGACGGTGTCGGCGTCCTCCGCGGGGTCGACAGTCTCGCCGCGGTCGACGGCTTCGGCTTCCTCGACGCTCTCCGTCCCGACATCCGCCCCCGTCTCCTGGGCGATGAGCGGCACGGCCGCAAGGAGCAGCAGGGCCGGAACGGTCAGCGCGGCACGTCGGCTCACGGGCTCAACTCTCCTCTTCGAAGTATGTCACGCCCGGGAATGTAGTGCCGAGAGACCGATGTGGCGAAGCGAACCGGATCCACTGCCACTCGAAACGGGGCCGCGATCGTGACCTCACACGAGCGCCGGACGCCGCTTGACTCCCACTTGTGCGCACGATCGCACGCTGTTCTGCGGTCGATTGAACGAGATCCAGCTGTTGGAGGTTCGACATGCGACACGTCGCACTCAGACGCAGCGTCGCCCTGACCACGATGATCCTGTGGGCCGCCACGAGCGCCTGCCATACGTGGGCTCCGCTCGAGACGTCCCCGCCGGTGGCCGAGCAGGTGGAATCCGGCGATCAGCTACGCATCTTCACGAAGAACGGTGGGCAGATCCGGCTGTTTCACGGCTTCGAGCTGAAACCCGATACCCTGGTGGGCTTCACGGCCCGCGGGCACGCGGATGCTCCCTCCCGGCGGATGGCGATCGCCGTCGATGACATCGAGCGCATCGAGGCGCGAAAGGCAAAAACCGGTTCGACGATCGCGCTCGTCGCGGGCGGCGGTCTGTTGATCGCAGCCATCGTCGGAGGTGCCCAGTTCGCGTCTTCGTTCGATTGAGCTTCCCGCCGACCGCCATCTCACGACTCGGCATCGTCCGACCCACCCTCCGGCCCCTCGACCAGTACACGCGCCCGCCGGGCGATGCGCGCCATCTCGAGCTCCGTCTCCTTGGCCCAGCGGCGCAGTCGGAGGGTGCGGCCGCCCAGCGATCCGAGCCCGAGAGCCGCGAGAACGCCGGGTATGAGCAGCTCGAGGACCGGGCCGACCGTCGCCGCGTCCAGGGCCCGCGTGACGAGCAGGACGAGGCCGAGCACCACGGCCGCGCCTCCGAGCCAGACGATCTCCATCTCTTCACGACGGCGGGCCGTGAACCGAAGCTGGTGGCCGGCGGCCGACGGCTCGAGGAAGACGTGGAGCCGTCCGTCCGTCCACTCCCGGGCCTCGCCATGGGAGATCATCCGGCCCGCCGCGTCCCTGCTCTGCCG
>CAZOEX010000332.1:0-2411 GCA_964578925.1 uncultured Gemmatimonadota bacterium
CCGCACCTGGCACGACAACACCCCGCTGCTGAAGGAGTTCCTCCGCCTGCTGAAATCCGCCGAAAGGTGAGGTTTTTATAAGGAAGCCAGGAAGGCAGGAAAACAATTCCACATCGCGATTGCGTGGGAAGATTCTGGATTCATGCCTTTGTCCTCCTGGATTCCTGGGTTCCTCATCAAGCCACGAAAAAGCGGTTTGCTGTTATTGAACGCGTTGTGCAAATTCTCGGAAGGACTTTCAGCCGCGGAGCGGCGTTGTCATAAAGCCTGCGGCTTCAGCCGCAGGAACAGGGCCCCAGCCGCCCGTAAGCCCCGAAGACATCTGAGGTTTTTGTCAAGGGTGTTGTCATGGTGTTGCAGGGGATTCGAGGAATTGGAGGATCGGGCTGCCGCGTCGGCGGAGTTGGTTCAGGTACTGGTTTTCGTTGTAGAGCGTGCGGGTTTGCCAGAGTCGGAACAGGATGCGGATCCACTTGAAGGCCAGGGCGCGCAGGGCGGCCTGGTGGCGGAAGCCGGCGGCCCGCTTCATGCGGTAGAAGGCGCGGGACCAGGGGCTCCATTTGCGGGCCTGGTCGGCGAATTCGTGGAAGGTCTGCCTGAGGAATTTGGGACAATGGAAGCGTTTGACGACCTGCCGAGTCTTGCCGCTGTGTTTGGTGACCGGGGCGATGCCGCTGGCGGTCTGGACTTCCTGGGCGTTTTCGAAGCGGCTGCGGTCGCTTCCGAAGGCCGCGATGAGCCGGGGCACCAGGACGTCGCCGGCGCCGGGCAGGGAGCGGAAGAGGGGCTCATCGGGATGGGTGGCCACGACGGCGGCGATCTGCTCGTCGAAGGCGGCGATCGAGTCGGACAGTTCGACGAGGCGGCGGGCCAGCGACTGCGCGTACAGCCCTTGGGGGAGGGTGATCGCCTCGTCGGTGGTGAGGGGGACGGCGGCGCGGATTTGCCGGAAGAGCTCGGTTTGTTGGTCGTGGCTGCGCACGCCGTGCTCGGCGAGGAATTTCCGCCACGTTTTGGGGTGCACCCGCTTGAGCTCGGCCAGACTTGGCCAGCGCTTCAACAAGGCCGGGACCAGCTTGCCGGTGAGCCGGCTGCCGAACAGTTGCAGCACCAGCGGGAAGTACAGCTTCAGGCAGGCGGTGAGCTGTTGCACGGTCCGTTTGCGTTCTTCGACCTCCCGGCGACGGAGCTCGACCAGCCGGGCGAGCTTGCGAGTGGCCGGGTCATCGGGCACCAGCCGCCGCAGCCGGCCCTGATGCTCCCGGAGGAAAGTCGCCAACAACAGCGCGTCGCCGGGGTCGTTCTTCGCCCCCGAGGGCGAGAACGCGGTGCGGTAGTGGGCCAACTGCTTGGGATTGATCGGATACAGCGCCAGTCCCGGAAAGCCCAACAAGACATGCATCAGGGCGCCGCGGCTTTGTTCCACAGCGATGCCGATGGTCCGGCCGGGAAACCGGGCCTTGAGGGAAGCGACGCACTCGGCAATGGCCTCGGGGTCCTGCGGCAGCAGATGGTGGGTCGGCGGCCCGTCGTCTGCGAGGATGCAGACGACGTGCTCGTTCTCGGCCCAATCGATGCCGACGAAGACATCGGCCGGTTTGGTGGCGGCGTTGGGTTTCGCAGTCATCGTGACTCCTTTACACTCAAAGGGTTTCCAAAACGCACGCGCCCTTCAGGACGGCGAAAACCTTACAGATCGAGACGTTTGTCCGTCAGCATCTGGAGTGATTCGTTTTCTCCTGAAGAACTCGCCCCGTCCGAAACTCTTCGGGCAATCGTCAAAACGATCCGGGCGACCATTCGTGGCGGGGCGAGGCGTGCCATCTCGTCTGCGACCCTCCCCCATCGGACGAGAGAAAGCAACCAAAATCGCGCGCCGAGTCGCCCCCTGCGCGGTTGGCGGCCGTCGGGACACATGAGAATGTCCCCGACCGCCAACCGCGGGCGACTCTGTGCACCTGGGAATACTGTAAGGGGCGACGTCAACTACAGACCAACGAGCCGGTCACGCCGCCCCTTCAGGGCTTCCGTGAGAACGGACGACGACATCCTGGGGCTAAGGCCACCAGGCTTTATCACTCTGCTCCTTCGGAGCTAAAATACAGCCCTGCACAGTCAAGGAGCACCACCACATTCAGCGACAAACCGTCCGTGCCATGAACCGCATCTACCTCGACAACAACGCGACCACCGAACCGTTCCCGGAGGTCGTCGAGGCGATGAGCCGCTGTTTCCGGGAACAGTTCGCCAACCCGGGCAGCCGGCATGCCGAGGGTCGGAAGGCCCGGCAGGCGCTGGAAGCGGCCCGCGAGACCATCGCCGAGATCCTCGGGGCCGACCCGAAGGAGGTCGTTTTCACCAGCGGGGGAACGGAGTCGACCAACCTGGCCCTCTTCGGCCTGATTTCCCCC
>CAZOEX010000333.1:0-2410 GCA_964578925.1 uncultured Gemmatimonadota bacterium
CCGGCCTTCAACCGCGTCCACAAGAACCGGTCGCGCGGCTGGTACATCGAGGTCGACTGGTCGCGGCCCTTCCCCCGCCTGCGGGTGGTGCGCGAGCCGCGCCGGGCGCGCGCGGAGTACATCGGGCCGTACCGCGGCCGGCGGATTCCGAGCGACGCGGTCGCGCTCGTCGAGAAGATCTATCGGCTCCGCACCTGTGCGGGCGCGATCCGTCCCGACGAGAACGGCTCGCCCTGCCTGCAGCACGGCATCGACCAGTGCAACGCGCCCTGCGTCGGCTTGATCGACGTCGACACCTATCGGGCCCACGTCCGCCGCGCCGTGGCAGCGCTCGTCGACGATCGCCAGGCCGAGCGCGACGCCCGGATCGTCCGGCAGCGGTTGAGGCGCGCCGAAGAGTCTGCCGCGGACTCCGCGGCCAGTTCGAACTCGAAATCGGCTCCGGCCTCGAGCGCCGGCGCTTCCGCGCTTCTCCCTCTGAAGCGCCGCCTCGTCTGGTTCGAGGAGCTCGCCTCCTTTCGCCCCGCCCTGCGCCGCCTGCCCGTCGATCGGTCGCGCCTCATCGTGCTGCCCGGCGTGGAGGCGGACGAGCGCGTACTCGTGCCGATCGCACGCGGACGGGTGCTCGAGCGCACGTCCATCGACGTGGGTGACGGCGGCTGGACCGCCCGGGTGGAGGACGCCTGCTACCGGGTTCGAGTGGCCGAGCTGCGCGCCGAGTCGGCGTTTCCCGTCGAGGCGCTCACGCTCACCCTCATCGTGAACCGCTGGCTGGGGAAGCGGCGGGCGCGGCGTCGAGACAGCGGAAGCGGCGAGGACGGACGTGGGGGCGTCGAAGGCGGCCACGTCTTCGATCTCGACGAGGTCGACGCGCCTGTCATCATCGACCGGCTGCGCCGGCGGATGCCCCGCGTGGCCGCCGGGTAGCGCCGCCGGCGGCTACCCGTCGCTCTCCGCGTCCCTTTCGGGGTGGGCCGGACGCTGCGCGCCTCCGGCCGGAAGGAGCGCATCCACGAGGCCCGGTTCGCTCTCCCACGCGTCGAACTCCTCGGCGTACTCGAGACCCCATCGGCGGCCAGCGGCCCGGTACAGGCCCTCGAGCCAGTCGGGGTCCGGGAACTCGAGCGCCTCGTGATAGAGCCGCCCCAGCTCGTGGACCTCGTCCATGTAGGGCTCCGCGTCGATCGCCACGGCGGGGAGGGTCGAGTGCACGCCGCGATAGGTGAACACGGGGGCGGGCTTCCGGTGGGGCCGGGCCGGCGCGACGCACTTCTGGACGCGGGCCAGCGTGACGGCGTCGCGCACGATCTTCCCGGTCGCCTGGTGGTCGGGGTGGCGGTAGCCGCGGACCCAGCCGTCCCCCCAGGTCAGGATCCCGTCCGGGCGGACGTCCGTGATCAGCCGCGCAACCTCGAGCGCGGAGTCGCGGGTGGCGCGGACGTCGGTGTCCGGGAACTCGAGAAAGCGGGTCTCTACATCCAGGATCTCGCCGGCGGCCCGTCCCGTCTCGAGGCGCCGCGCGATCACCTCGTCGGTGCTCACCGGCCCGAAGGCCTCGGTCATCTCGCCCCGGGTCATCCAGCACAGGACCACACGATCGCCGCGCGCCCGCTGGGCGAGCATCGCGGCGACCGCGGCCACCTCGTCGTCCGGATGCGCGAGAACGACGAGTAGCGTCATCAGAAGGTCAGGCGGACCCCCGCGGTCAGCGGCATCAGCCACACGTGGTCGAACGGCTCGACCTCGAGCAGCGTCGCGTACGGGACCATGTCGTTCGAGTCGGTCAGGATGAGGCTCGGTTGCGCCCGTACGAAGACGTTCGCGTCCATGTCCTCGCTCCGGTACACCCGGAAGCCCACTATGCCGCCCCCGCTGAACGTCAGGTAACCCTGGTCGATGTTCTCCGCCGGGTGCGTGCCCGGGCCGTCGAACGTCTCGTCGACGTCCATGTTCGTCCAGCCGGCCTCCAGGTTCGCCGCGAAGCTGAGCGGCAGGTCCTGGTAAAGCGGCGCGTTGAAGTTCAGCTCGATGCCGCCCCCGTAGTAGAGGAAGTCGACGGGAGGCGACAGCAGGGCGCCGGAATCGTCGCGGCCGTTGTCGACCTTGATCACCATGATGTCACCACGCAGGGCGACGTGGGGCGTCAGATGGACGGCCAGGCCCGCGCCGTACGAGCCGCCGGTCGTCGTCAGGTCGCCCAGCGTCCCCAGCGGAACGGCCAGGCCGCCGTGGCCCTCGACCGACACGGTGCCCGCCACCTGGGCGGAAGCGCCCGCGGGCAGGCCGAATACGAGCAGTGCGGCGAGAAGTACTCGGGTCTTCCTCGCGTAATGCAACGGTTCCTCCTTGGCTGCGCGGACACCGTTCCCGTCCCTGTCCCGCGCGCACAGGGGCGGAGTTACGCCCCGAA
>CAZOEX010000334.1:0-2402 GCA_964578925.1 uncultured Gemmatimonadota bacterium
CACCTGCGAGGGCGACGTGTGCGACGCCGTCGTGCGCGACGAAGTGTGGCTCGGCATGAACGAGGTACAGGTGCTCGCGGCGACCAACACGACCGAGGACGCCTGGTCGGTGCGCCGCTCGGGGTCGTCGACGACGATGGTGCCGCGCGACCAGGCCATGCTGCCGTCGGATGTCGTGGGTGCGGTCGCGCTGGTGCAGCTCGCCGGCGGCGAAGTTGCACGCTACGGCTATCGCGAGGGGCAGGGCGTCCGGCTCGTTTCGTCGCCGGAGCAGGCGTCCACCGAGGGCCGGGCCTCCGAGATGGCCGAGGCCCTGCTGCGCGAAGCCGACCAGCTCGCCGCGGCGGGCCGACTGGATGCGGCGCTCGACCGATACGATCGCGCGAGCATCCTCGCCCCCGGGGATCCGCTGATCGATTACCGGATCGCCACCGTACTGGACAAGGCGCTGCGGCCCTTCGAGGCGGAGATCCAGTACGAGCTCTTCCTGCACCGGCTCGATCTCGAGAGGATCGAGGCCCGCGGAGAGGCAAACGCCGCGCTCGCCGAAGCGATCGCCCGCGCCCAGCAGCGCCTGATCGTCCTCGAACGCAACCGGTAGCTCCGTGCTCCGCCACGCCGCCCTCCTCGCGGTCTGCCTGGCGGTCGCGGGATGCGGACTCGTGGGGCCCCCGAGCACGGGGCCCCACGGCCTGTCGTCCTACGACGGCGAACTGCGCCGTCTGTCCGCGTCGGGCCGTTTCGACCAGGCCCTGGTCGTGGCGGAGGAGGAGGCGGGCGACGCCGGAGACGAACTCCTGGCGGAGTTGAACCGCGCCGTCGTCGAGCACTACGCCGGCCGCTTCGAAGAGAGCAACGCGCGGCTCCAGGCGGCCGACCTCGAGATCGACGAGCGTTTTACGAAGAGCATCTCTCGTGCGGCCCTCTCCCTCGTGACCAGCGATCGCGCCCTCGCCTGGCTTCCATCCTCCAGTGAGCGGCTGATGATCCACGTCTACGGCGCGCTCAACTACCTGGCCCTCGACGAACCCGACGAGGCGGCCGTGGAGGCGCGCCGCCTGGCCCGGCTGCTCGACCAACTCGTGGAGGAAGACGGCGTCGAGGAGCTGGACGCCGACACACGGCGGCTCTACCGATCGCTGCGCTACTTCACGGCGGCCGTCTTCGAACAGGCGGGCGAGCGAAACGACGCCGAGGTGGCCTATCGCCTCGCGGGGCTCGACGCACGCGGCGACGGGGACGAGGCCGCCGGGTCCCGGAGCGGCGACGTCGGCAGCGTCGTGGTGCTGGTCGAATCCGGCTTCGTCGCCCACCGGGTCGAGCGGTCCGCGCACTTCCTCCTGGGCGTGGGCGAGCTGGACGACCTCCGCTACGGCTCCGACGCCCGGCGGCGTCGGTACGCACGCTGCTTCTCGCACCGCCGCCTGGACGGGACCGTTGGCTCCTGGGGCGTCGACCACGACGACTGGTGCCACGGGCTCGACCGCCGAAAACATCGGGACGACGACGATGACGATGACGTGAGTTACCTGATGCGCGTCGCCTGGCCGACGATGCGGCAGGCTCCGGCGGCCCGCCCCATCGGCCCGGTCCGCGCGTTCAGCGGTTCCGCGGCGCTCCCGATGCTCACCGCGGCCCGCGACGCCGCGGCCCTGGGGGTCGAGGGCCCCGCCACGGGGTCAGCCACACGGCCGGTCGAGGCCTCGCCGGTCGTCGATACGACCTCCACATCTCCGCTGGACACGGGCCGTCCGCTCATGTCGGCCGACCTGTCGGGGGCGGTCGTCCACGACTTCAACCGGAAGGCGCCCGGCATCCTCGTGAAGTCCATCGCGCGGGCGGCCGTCAAGTACACCGTCGTCCAGGAGCTGGAAGAGGGCGCGCGGAAGGAAGACGAGACGCTCGGCGACGTGGCCGCCGTGGTCGGCAACGCCTTCGCGGCCCTCACCGAGCGCGCCGACACCAGGTCGTGGACCCTGCTGCCGGCGCAGCTTCAGCTCGTTCGCCTGGAGCTTCCCGCAGGCGAGCATCCCATCCGAGTGGCGATCGACCGCGGGGGATCGGCGTCGCGAGACTCCGCGGCCGACCGCGTGATGGAGCTGGGCACCGTCGACGTGCGCCCGGGCCGCACGACCGTGCTTTCGGCGCGAGCCTGGCCCGGGAGCCCGTAGCTCCGCGGAGCCGTTGAAGCCGTTGAAGCGCCGATGAGAGCGCGGCGCGAGCCTCCGGGGGTCGCCGCCACCCTCACAGCCGGAGCCACGTGGCCCATCGCCTGACGTCGTTCGCGAGGGAGCACGACCTCGGGGCCGTGTTCGGGCAGGATACCGGGTTCCAGATCGCGGAGGATCCGGACCTGGTGGTAGAGGTGCTCTCGCCCGACGATCGCCCGGGGGCCGTCCCGT
>CAZOEX010000335.1:0-2401 GCA_964578925.1 uncultured Gemmatimonadota bacterium
AGCGCGCCCCCGCCGTCGTCTTCCTCACCGCGCACGACAAGTACGCCGTGCGAGCCTTCGAGGTCGACGCGGTCGACTACCTGATGAAGCCCGCCAGCCGCTCCCGCTTCGACACCTGCATGGACCGCGTTCGCACGTGGCTCGAGATCCGACGTGCCGGGGACGACGGTCCACCGGCCGGCCGTACGCCGGGCGTGCTCCTGGCGGGCACACCGCGGGGCGAGCGCCTGGTTCGGCCCGAGGAGATCGACTGGATCGAGGCGGCGGACTACTACGCGGCGATCCATGCTGGGGGTGAGCGACTGCTGATCCGGGAGTCGCTGCGGGCGCTCGAGGAGCGTCTCCCGGAGCGGCTCTTCATGCGGGTCCACCGGTCGGCCATCGTGAACCTCGGACGCATCGAACGCCACGACAGGATGGGAAAGGGAGGTGGGCGGCTGGTGCTGCGGAGTGGCGCCGAGGTGCCGGTCAGCCGACGGCAACGCGCCGAGCTGCGCGAGCGGCTGAAGGAGCTGGGGGGAGCAGCGGGGCCGGCGGAAGGGGGCTGACCGGATCCGGACCCCTGTCCCGTCAATCCCCGTCGCCGGCCCCGTACAGGGCACGCCCGATCTCGATCAGCTCCTCCACCTCCAGCGTCGCGCTGGCAAGCAGATGGAATCTGTCCTCATCCGCCCAGGCGAGCACGGCCGGCATCCGGGGGTCCGGGTCGTCCGGCGCGGGCTCCGGCCCCAGGTCGTATGCCCGCACCCGATGCGCGCCCATCTCGACGTCGCGTGGCGTCTGTCCATACGAGATGTCGTAGGCCCTGCGCCTGGCCTCGGCGGTGCCGGGCCGCGACTGGGAGAAGACGAAGTCCTCGTAGTGGGCCTCGAGGGCACGCTCGCCGGGTGCGACATCGCGGTGGTTGTGGTCCCGAACGAAGACGGCGAGCGAGAGGAGCCGGCGTCCGGTCACCTCGTCGCGGGCGATGGGGTCGAAAGGAACGAGCGCCGCGGCCTCTTTCCACGAAGCCGGGGACTCGAAGTGAGGGTTGTCTACCGGACCTCCAGCCACCGGTTCGTCGCCATCAGGCAGGCGAGCACCGCCGCCTCCTCGACGGAGTCGTTGACGGTCGCGTTGCCCGACAGCGTCTGCGCGTCGCGGCCGACCGCGGCCCCGACGACCACCACGACGAAGGTGCGGCCCAGCGACTGGAGCTGGGAGACGCCCTGAAGAGAGAGGTGCACCTCTTCGGCGGCCGACATCTGGAGCGCATCGAGACAGGCGGCTGCCGAGACTTCCATGCGGCTGCGCTCGAAGTCGGGACCTTCGGCCTCGCCGATGTAGTTTTCGCCCTCGCGCTCGATCTCGACGCGGCAGGAGAACTCGCGGCCGGCCATCCGCTCGATGTGGACGTCCCGAAGGACCGTGCGGATCGGTGCGCGGGTGACGGGCGCGAGGCCGGGGACTCCGGCGCCGGCCGCGGCGGCCTCCTCGGCCTTCAGCGCTTCCTCTTCCTGCAGGGCCTGGGCGGGCGAGATCTCCGGGGCGCGAGTCTGGGCGATCGAGATCTTCCGGTGATCGATCTGAAGTCCGAACTCCGCCAGCAGCGCCGACTCGATATTACGCACGATCTGCTTGGGGCTGAGCGAGGAGCTGCTGAGCACGTGCACCTCGTCGATGCCGCCGTGGCCGTCGGGGACGATCTTGAGCGAGCCGACGCCCTCGAGCTCGACGAGCAGCTTTTCGATGCGCCGAAGTCCCCACGGGTCGAGTCCGGAGACGGATTCGTGTTCCATGCCTTCGGTAGTCATCGAACGAGTTCGCCTCCGACCGCGGGATGCACCGTATTGCCCCCCTGGGCTTTCGCGACGTAGAGGGCCGCGTCCGCCTCGGCCATCAACTCTTCGCCGGTCAGGTTCGTCTGGGTGATGCCCGAATGATATGCGACGCCTATGCTCACGGTAACCCCTGCCTCTCCCCCGTCGGGTGTGGGTACGCTGAAGTCCTCGATGCCCTGGCGAATCTGCTCGGCCACCCGGCCCGCGCCCTCTCGATCGGGGTTCACCAGGATGACCACGAACTCGTCGCCGCCGTAGCGGCACACGATGTCGGTGCTGCGGGTCGCGTCTTGCAAGACGCCGGCCACGCCTCGGAGCACGTCGTTGCCCACCTGGTGGCCGTAGGTGTCGTTGATCGGCTTGAACCTGTCCAGGTCCACGAAGAGCACGGCGAGCGAGGTGCCGACGCGACTCGCGCGCGACAGCTCCTCCTCGAGGCGCTGGTCGAGCACCCGGTACGTGTAGACGCCGGTGAGCGCGTCGTGGAAGGCGTCCTGCATCGCCTGCTCGTACTGTCGGGCCAGGTAGATCGGGCAGAGCGCCATCGTCGAGCGTCCGCGCGCGACCGCCGTGGCGAACTC
>CAZOEX010000336.1:0-2395 GCA_964578925.1 uncultured Gemmatimonadota bacterium
CCACCGTGACCTCGTTCTCCTGCATCGCCTGCAGGAGCGCGGCCTGGGTCTTCGGGGGCGTGCGGTTGACCTCGTCCGCGAGGATGACGTTCGCGAAGATCGGGCCGTGCACGAAGCGGAAGACGCGTCGCCCGGTCTCGTGGTCCTCCTCGAGCACCTCCGTGCCCGTGATGTCCGACGGCATCAGGTCCGGGGTGAACTGGATGCGGTTGAAGTCGAGGCGCAGGGTCTCCGCCAGCGTGGCGATGAGCGTGGTCTTGGCGAGTCCCGGCACGCCGACGAGCAGGGAATGCCCGCCCGCGAGGAGCGTGATGAGCAGCTTCTCGACGATCGCGGTCTGTCCGACGATGCGGTGCGCGACCTCCCGCTCGATCGACGCCCGGGCGCCGTGCAGGCGCTCCAGCAACTCGACGTCGCGCGCCTCGTCGACCGTCTGCCTTGCCGTGTTCGCTTCCACCTGTTCTCCCTTCGGCCCCGTCCGCCCGATCGATTTCCCGTCCCGTCGTCGCCGCTTCACGAGGTACACCATCGGCGCCGCAGGTTCCCGTCCGAAGGCTGGCGCGCGGGGCCCGGGGAGTCAAGGATTGAGGCGGCTTTTCCAGCCGCCGCGGAGGCTTGCGCATTTTTTCACAAGCGGGTATGATCGCCGCGGCTCGAACTAGAGACCTCTTGCGGAGGTTCCGTTGGGCGAACCCGGCGACGAATCATCGAGCACCGTTTCCCAGCTCGGCCGTTACAGCGGCTACGGCATCACGCTCGGATTGGCGGTCGCGCTCTTCGCATGGCTGGGGACGCTGCTGGACGAACGGCTGGGGACGAAACCCCTGTTCGTACTGCTCGGGACATTCGTGGGTTTCGGGGCCGGCTTCTACCGCCTGATTCGTGATCTGGCGGTCGATGCCGACGACGAGCCCGACGGGGGTGAGCGCGACGAAGGCGAGGCCTGAAATCAGCCCTCGGCCGATCGGTTATCTGGCCGCTGCGCTGCTGGTCGCGGCCGTCGGGTACGGCGCCGCGGTACGATTCGGCGCAGATCCGACGGCAGCGGCGGCGGCGGTGTTCGCTGCGTGGTCGATTCAAGCGGTCGCCTTCGGGCTTCTCGCGCCTCGTCTCCGTGACGGCCGCGACGCGACGCGCGTTTGGGCGATAGGCATCGGACTGCGAGCCGGATCGCTCCTGGCAGCGTGGCCGCTCACGGTCCTGGGGCTGTTCGGACGGCAGGAAGCCGTGGCGTTCGGGCTCTGTCTCGCGGCGCTGATGATTCTGGAAGCGATCTGGCTGACCGCCATGTCGGCGAGCACCGGATCCGGCAATAGATGACGGGCATGACGACACCCCTGATCGCGACACTTCTCGCACTGCTCTCCGCACCGGCCACCGGCGCGGTCGATGTCGACATGCCGTCCATCGACCCGATTGCAGCCACGTCCGCCGTCGTCGCTGCGGCCCAGGAGCATGACGCCGGGCAGGAAGATGCCGCCGGGCAGGTCGAGCCCGACCCCGCCGACGGGGTCGGTGAAGGCCACGGGGAAGCGGCCGGTGGACACGGGGAAGAAGGCCACGACGAGTGGGGCACCGAGGTCATGATGCACCACATCGTCGATTCCAGCGAGATCGAGTTCTTCGGCTGGACCTGGCATCTTCCGGAATGGAAGCCTTTCCGCGTCGGCCCCCTCGAGATCGACATGTCGCCCACGAAGCACACGGTCTTCCTCTGGATCGCGACGCTGCTGACCATTCTGACGATGTGGATCGCGGCCCGGAGGTTCTCGCGCGACGAAGGAGTGGAGGAAGCACCGAAGGGGTTCCTGAACTTCTTCGAGACCTTCTACGTGTATCTGCGCGACGAGATCGCCCTGTCGAACATCGGCCGCGGCGGCGAGCGGTTCGTCCCCTATGTCGTCACCCTCTTTTTCTTCATTCTCTACGCGAATCTGCTCGGGCTCGTGCCCTTCGGCGCGACGGCCACGTCCAACATCATGGTAACCGGGGCGCTCGCGATCATCTCGCTGCTGATCGTCGAAGCGGCGGGCTTCGAAGCGCTGGGGGCGAAGGGTTACCTGGGCACGATCTTCTACGTGCCCAAGGGGCTGCCGGCCTGGATGGTGCCGATCATGCTGGTCATCATGACGCCGGTAGAGATCATCGGGAAGCTGGCCAAGCCCTTCGCGCTGGCCGTCCGGCTCTTCGCGAACATGACGGCCGGCCACTTCGTGATCCTGGCGTTGCTCGGGCTGATTCTGACCTACGGGGGAGCGAGCCTGATCGGGGGCGTGAGCATCGTCGGCACGCTGGCGCTCGGGTTGTTCGTGATGTTCCTGGAAATCTTCGTCGCGTTTCTGCAGGCGTACATCTTCACTATTCTGACGGCGGTATTCATCGGACTGATCCGGCA
>CAZOEX010000337.1:0-2374 GCA_964578925.1 uncultured Gemmatimonadota bacterium
GCCGCCGCCACGTCTCCGACATACACGTAATCGCGCGTCTGTTCCCCGTCACCGAAGATCTTCAGCTCCTCGCCCTGGAGCAGGCGGCGAGAAAAGAGCGCGACGACGCCAGCCTCCCCGTGCGGGTCCTGGCGCGGCCCGTAGACGTTCGAATACCTCAGCGTCACGCCCTCGAGGCCGTGCACCTTCCGATAGAAGAAGAGGTAGTGCTCCCCGGCGAGCTTGCTGACGCCGTAGGGCGAGATCGGGGCCTTCGGCGCGGTTTCGAGCGTCGGAATCCGGTCCGGCTCCCCGTAGACGACGCCGCCGGACGAGACGTACACGACCCGCGCCGCCCCGGCCTCATGGGCGCTCTGCAGGACGTTGAGCCACCCGTCCACATTGATCGACGCGTCGTGTCGCGGCCGTGCGACGGAGGCTCGGACGTCGATCTGGGCCGCATGGTGGTTGACCAGCTCGACCCGGCGGTCTTTCATCAGTCCGGGCAGCTCGTCGGAGCGGATGTCCATCTCGACCAGCTCGACGCCCTCGGGGACGTTCTCCCGGTGCCCGGAACTCAGGTCGTCGACGGCGACGACCTGCCAGCCGGCATCCCTGTACGCCGCGCAGACGTGGGAGCCGATGAAACCGGCGCCGCCGGTCACGAGGACGGTTCGCGCTGTATCCATTTACGGTCGTTTCCCGCGGAAAAGGGCGGATTCGTGCTCACGCGCGTTCCCGGCGGCCGAAGAAGCGGCTCCGGGCATCGATCGGGAAGAACCTAGGCGTGACGATGGAGGCCGGAAAGACGCCCTCGGCCGCCGGTTCAGTCGGGGGATCCGTTCTCCGACGGAGCGAGTCGATGAATCAGCCGGACGGGATCGCCGGGTCGCGTCCCGGGGTCGCGGACCGTCGCCACCAGCGCGGTCGCCGTCTCCGCGGCGACATGCGCGATCCGAAGCGTCGCGAGGGCGTCCTGCAAACCGGCGCCGATCGATTCCCGCTCCTTGCGCGAATAGACCGCGAACTCGTCCCCGAGACGAACGCCGGCCTGGCCGCCCACGTCCAGGAAGACGAAATCGCCCGGCCCGAGCAACACCTGCGACACTTCGAACCCGATGACCGTTCCCGTGATCTCAGACGCTCCGTCCGGGAGCGGAGCGGGCTGCGCGGCGGCGTCCAGTTCGTACGGTTCCGGCTCGACGACCGGGTCTCCCACCGCATAATCGCCGTACAGCTGCACGACGCTCGCGCGTGCGCTGTCCCTCCAGAGGCGGTTGACCTCGAGCAACGCCATCGGAGCGGTGACCTCTCCGTACGGTTCCTCCGAGCGAACCCGCCGGATCGCCTTCAGCGTGTCGCCGACGGAGGGCTCGAGCTCGCCCAACCAGAGCACCACCTCGACGTGTCGCCGCACGCCCGGAGGCAGATCCAGGTCGAGCGGATTCTCCTCCATGACCCGAACGGTGGCTCCCTCGGACCCCAGCTGACCGGCCGGGACCAGGAGGGGAGATCGGTGGAAGTCGTCCCGAGTCACGGCGGCCCGGGGCGGACGCTCCTCGAGCAGCAGGGCGGAGAGTCCCGAGCCTTCGCCGCGCGGCTGTCGGAAGACCGAGTTGGCCGGGTAGCGACCACGTTCCTCCTCGAAGTTCCGGAGATAGTCCTCGGCCGTCTCGACCTGGACGGCGTTGACGCGCGTGACGCCGGCGCCGGGGATCCGGAGCTCTTCCCCTGGATAGATCCAGTGCGGATCTTCGACGACGGCCGGATTCAACTCGAAGATGGCGCGCCAGTGCATCGGATCCGAGAGGAAGCGCGCCGCGAGATCCCACAGCGTGTCGCCCGGCCGAACCGTGTGGACCCCCGCGGCTTCCCGGCGATCCTCCGCCTGCTCGTCCGCGGCGTCCCGGGCCTCCTGCCCCGCCGCGGGACCGGCCAGCAGAAGGACGCCCGACAGCGTCAGCAGGGCGAGGCGGAGGACGGGCGGCCGGCTCATGAGCGGCTCCTCAAGAATCGATCGTCAGAACGGAAGGTCGTCCTCGCCTGCCAGCGAATCGCCGCTGAAGTCCGAGAAGTCGTCGTCGCCGGATGCGGGGACGTTCGCGTAGCCGCTCCGTTGTCCGGTGCGCGCTCCGCCTCCGTCGCCGCTGCCGCCCAGCATGATCATCTCCCGGGCGCGGATTTCGGTCGTGTAGCGCGTCTGGCCGTCCTGGCCTTCCCACTGGCGATACTCGATGCGGCCCTCGATGTAGACGCGATCGCCCCGTTTCAGGTAGCGCTCGACGATCTCCGCCAGCTTGTCCCAGCAGACCACCCGGTGCCACTCCGTCTTCTCCTGCCGCTCACCGGAACGGTCGGTCCAGGAGCGCGACGTGGCCACGGAGAGCGTGGCGAC